>WJJL01000065.1 GCA_014729725.1 Candidatus Moraniibacteriota bacterium
GCAGTAGTTGATTTGTTTTTCACAGGTTTTTTGACAAACAATTTCTTTAATTGGTGATTTTTACAAGTCAGCTTCTATATTTTTAAATTTTTCCAAATTAAAAATTTCCAGCTATAATAAAAAGTCGTAAACTTATTTTTGAAAAATTAAAACTATGAACACTCAAGCAACAAATAATAAAAACGATTCCAAAACCAAATTTAGCAGCGGGCATAGAACCTGTGCCGGCTGCCCGGCGCCGTTAATTGTAAGAACGGTTTTAAAAGCCATCGAAGATCCGGTAATTGTCAGTGCGGCAACGGGCTGTTTGGAGGTTACCACAACCATTTATCCTCAAACCAGCTGGAATGTGCCTTTTATTCATTCGGCTTTTGAAAATGTCAGTGCCACTATTAGCGGAATTGAAGCCGCTTATAAAAATCTAAAGCAAAGACCTCAATTAATGCAAAACAAAAATTTCAAACTGTCTAAAAGTATGAAATTTGTAGCCTTTGGAGGCGATGGAGGTACTTATGATATTGGTTTACAGAGTTTATCCGGCGCCTTGGAAAGAGGCCATGATTTTTTGTATATTTGTTATAACAATGAAGGTTATATGAATACCGGCGGCCAAAGATCAGGCGCTACCACTCAGGGAGCTTCCACCAGCACCACCCCCTCGGGATCTAAATCTTTTGGCAAAATTCAAGTTAAGAAAAATTTACTGGAAATCGTCGAAGCTCACGGCATTGCTTATTTGGCTCAAGCCAGCACTTTTAATTTAATGGATTTGGAAAAAAAAGTTAAAAAGGCCATGACTTTTAAAGGGCCCAAGTTCATTAATGTTTTGTCTCCCTGCCCTACGGTGTGGAAGTTTCCTCCAAATCTTTTAAGACAAATCAATTTATTGGCGGTCGATACATTATTCTGGCCGATTTATGAAATAGAAAACGGAGTATATAATATTAATTACCGTCCTAAAGAAAAAGTTCCAGTGGAGGAGTTCTTAAAATTGCAAAAACGCTTTAGGCATTTATTTAAAGACGAGGATAAAACTGTTATTAATCAAATTCAAAATCATATAGACGAACAATGGCAAAAATTGCAAACAAGAGCGGAAAATACAAATAAATGATTTAAAATATTTAATTAACAGTCTTTTACTCAGGATTTATTTTAAGGAATAAACAAACAGATATTGTCATTAATTATCAATAAAGATGAAATTATTTAACTCCAAGAGAAAAAAAAACGAATTTGGAGAGATAGATGTTTCGGATAATATTTCAATCTTGGATCAAGACAATGAACAAAGAAAGATTGAAGAACCGGTGGGATTAAAGAATTTAAAAATATTTTTTGTTTTAATCGTTTTTGTGTTGTTGATAATTACTTCAAAAGCCGCTTATCTGCAAATAGTAAGAGGAGCTTATTATGCCGATAAAGCGGAAAACAACAGAATCAGTCGCATAACAATCAAGGCTCCCAGAGGTATAATAGTGGATAAAAAACTGAATCCTTTGGTGGAAAATGTCGCCAGCTCCGATGCGGTTATTGTTGCGGATTTATTGCCCAAAGATTTGGAAAAAAGAGCCGAAGTTTTAAGAAAATGCTTTAATGCAATAGATTTTAAAAATCCAGACAAAACGGTTTCTATGCCTGATTTAAAAGAATTTAATCAGAATCCTTTTCAAACTTATTTAATTAAAGAAAACATCAGTCGCGATGAATTGATTTCCATCAACCTTCACAAAAACGAATGCCCGGGTTTTAGAACAGAGGAAACCGCGGTTAGAAATTATCTTTATCCTTTGGAGTTCTCTCATATCCTTGGCTATACGGGTAAAGTTACTCAAGAGGATTTGCAATCCGATAGACATTATTTAATGACCGATATCACCGGAAGAACAGGTTTGGAATACACCTGGGAGGAGGAATTACGAGGAATTCACGGGGCTTATAATGTTGAAGTGGATTCTTTGGGAAAGATTTTAAGGAGACTGGATGAAAGCCTTCCTAAATTTGGAAGTCGGTTAGTGTTGGGGATTGATAAGGATTTTCAAATAAAAAATTACGAAATAATTCAAAAAACCATTCAAAAAAGGATGGAAACTCAAAAAGAAAAACAAGATCAGGAGGAAGCAGAATTGCCGGAAATCAGAAATGCTTCAGTGGTGGCGATTGATCCGCAAAATGGTTTAGTCAGATCAATAATCAGTTTTCCTGGATTTGATAATAACTTGTTTTCCCATAAAATCGATTCCGATAAATACCAACAGTTGATTGATGATCCTGCCAAACCTTTATTTAACAGAGCTATTGCCGGTAGTTATCCTCCCGGCTCCACCATTAAACCTTTAATGGGGATTGCCGTTTTGGAGGAGGATGTAATAAGTCCTCAAAGAAGTTTCGACTGTCATGGATCCATTAAAATCGGCGAATGGGAGTATAGGGACTGGAAAACCCATGGAGCCGATATTGATATGCGAAAAGCCATAGCCGAATCCTGCGATGTTTATTTTTATATTGTTGGTGGCGGTTATGAGGATTTTAAAGGTTTGGGGATCGAGGGCATCGGAAAATACTGTAAAAAATTTAATTTGGGTGAAAAAACCGGAATTGATTTAAAAGGCGAAAAAACAGGTTTTATTCCTGACCCTGAATGGAAATTGGATTATAAAAATGAAAAGTGGTATGTGGGAAATACTTACCATGTTTCCATTGGTCAGGGTGATTTGTCAGCCACACCTCTTCAGATTGCCAATTATGTTACGGCAGTGGCCAATGGAGGCACTTTATATCAACCTCATATTGTCTCGGAAATCATAGATGAACAAAGCAATGAAACCATAGAGCGGATTGAGCCCGAAATTGTCAGAAAGAATTTTGTTGACTCTTCCCATATAGAGGTTATTAAAGAAGGAATGAAAAGAACTGTGGAGTCGGGGACGGCTCAGGCTTTAAATGATTTAGGAATAGAGATTGCCGGAAAAACCGGAACAGCTCAAATCGGAGGAAAAGATTCCACCCATTCTTGGTTTGTGGGTTTTGCTCCTTATGATGATCCGGAGATTGTTTTGGCGGTTTTGGTGGAAGAAGGAGGGGAAAGTTCTGACGCGGCGGTACCGGCAGCTAGAGAAATATTTAAGGCTTATTTTGGAATTGAAGAGGAGCAAATCAAAGAGCAAGACAGTCAAGAACAGGAAACTCAAGAGCAAGATGCTCAGGAAGATAAAACTCAACAAGATCAAGCCGATCAGTCAGTCCGGGAAAGTTTAACAGAGCAGACTGTCTTGGAGACCATGGTCGAATAAGACAAAAATAATTTGCAAGAAAATGTTGATTTCCCAATTCAAGCTATTTTTATAATTTTAATTAGATAAAAATTTTAAAATGATCAAAGATGTAATCATAAAGAAACTTAATAAATTTAAGGATGAAAGAGGATGGCTAATTGAGGTTTTCAGAAATGACGAACTAAAAGACCAGTTAAAACCTCAAATGTCTTATATTTCTATGACCAAACCCGGAGTTGTTAGAGGCCCTCACGAGCATGAAGCTCAAACGGATTTATTTGTATTTATCGGTCCCGGAGAATTTGAGCTGTACTTATGGGATAATAGAAAAGATTCTCCCAGTTATGGAGAAGCTTTTAAAGAAATTTTTGGGCAAAATAATATGGCCTCGGTGGTTGTTCCGCCCGGAGTGGTTCACGGTTATAAAAATGTAAGCGATAAAGAAGCCTGGTGCCTGAATTATCCCAATAAGCTTTATGCAGGAACAGGCAAAAAAGCCAAAGTGGATGAAATAAGGCACGAGGAAGATAAGGATTCCAAATTTAAAATTCCTTTAACATAACTTATGAGTAGCGCTAATCAGTTGCTTTATTTTAAGGGATAAATCTAAATTAATTAACTATCATAACTTTATTTTATTCAAATTTAAAATTGAATTTATCCACCTATTGCCTAAACTCTTAATAAAGACTATTATTTGACTTGAAAAAAAAACAGATTAGGTTATCATTTAATAGTGGAAAGGAAAATCTTTAATTTTTAGATTTTTTTATTATTTTTAAATATTTTAAATTATGGCTGTACCCAAGCAAAAACAATCCAAGTCGCGAACCAAAAGAAGAAGATCCCATAACGCTTTAAAAATCAAGCAATTGGTTAAATGTTCCAATTGTTCTAAAATGAAGCTTAACCATACAATTTGTGATAATTGCGGTTTTTATAAAGGCAGAAAAGTGCTGGCAGTTTAACGACCCGAGGTCTGTTTTATGTAATTTTTAATTATATTTAAAATCGAGAATGTTTCAAAGTTTAATTTTTGTAACTTTTTATGATGAATAGCAGACATTTAAGCAGACAGGTGGCTATGCAAACTATTTATGAATGGGATTTTAAAAAATTAAAAAAAGGTCAGATCAAAGATATTTTAGATAGGAATTTGGAGAAATACCATAAAAATATAGATAATGCTTTTGTTCAAACCTTAATTAAAGGAATTTTGAAAAATATTACTTTAATAGATAAATTAATCAAAAAAGCGGCGCCCGAGTGGCCTATAGAGCAAATATCAAAGACAGATAAGAACATTTTAAGAATTGGAATTTACGAATTGCTTTATCAAGACAGCGGGGAAGTTCCGCCCAAGGTAGCTATAAACGAGGCAATTGAATTAGCCAAGGCTTACGGAGGAAATTCTTCCGGTAAGTTTGTAAACGGAGTATTGGGAACAATTTATCGGGAAATCAATGAGCTGAGCAAAACAAAAGAAGCTAAAGATAAAAGTCAAATTAAAGATAAATTTCTCTCAAAAGCTAAAAATAATTTAAAGAAAAACGCTAAATAAAGGAAAAATCTTTTAAAATAAGTTATATTTAATCAAGCTTTTCTTTCCAATCAAAAAGCCTACAATCAAAGTTTTTATAGGCTGCAATAAGTAAATTTTTTAAGAAAAAAGGAAATATGAAGATAAACATAGATGAATTAGCTAAAAAACTCAATATTAAATTTAAAAATAAAGAATTGTTGAAAATTGCGGTAACCCATAGATCTTATTTGAACGAACATAGAAATGAGGATATTGAACATAATGAAAGAATGGAGTTTTTAGGGGATGCGGTTTTGGAACTGGTAGTTACGGAATATTTGTTTTCTCATTTTTTAGAAAAGCCGGAAGGGGAATTAACCAACTTAAGAGCTGCTCTGGTGAAAGGGGATACTTTATCCAAAGTGGGCCAAGAATTGGGATTGGAAAAATTTTTGCTTTTAAGCAGGGGCGAGGCCAAAGCCAAAGGAAGAAGCAGGAATTATATTATCGCTAATACGGTGGAAGCGGTAATCGGGGCGATTTATCTGGATCAGGGATATGAAAAAACCCAAGAATTTATTATAAAAAACATTATTAAGGAGCTCCCTGTTATAATAAAAGAAGAGCTTTTCAGAGACGCCAAAAGTTTTTTTCAGGAGAAAGCTCAGGAATTAAATGGGATTACTCCCACTTACAAATTGATTTCTCAAAGCGGTCCGGATCACAATAAAAATTTTCAAATCGGAGTTTATCTGGAGAATGATTTAATTGCCAAAGGTCGGGGTAAAAGCAAGCAAGAAGCTCAGCAGGAAGCCGCTAAAAAGGCTTTAAAAAGAAAAAAATGGGATCAAGATTAGTTTTTTAAGTTAAAAAAATATAAAAAAATTATGCAAATTGAGGACATTGGCCAATATGAAGTCAATCCTTACAAAAGATTTTTTTTATGGTTTATTTTTATCATCCTTTTTGTTTGCGCGGGCACTCTTTATTATGTGTTTTCTTCGGCGACGATTAATATCTATCCGGAACTTGAACATAAAGAAGTTGAATTAAAGGTTTTACTTGATAGTAATGAAGGTACTATTGATTATGAAAATAATAAAATCGGCGGAGTGTTTTTTTCTACCGCTGGTCAGGGAGAAAAAAATTATGAAAATTTGACTCCTAAAAAAATTCAACAACAGGCAACAGGTAAAATTATTTTACACAATAATTATTCAAGGGCTCAAAGATTTAACGCCGGAGATGTCTTAATTACAAAGGATTTAATTCCCACTCAAAAGGTGGCTTTAAAAAAAGGTTTTATTTTATATCGCAATCAAACAAAAGTTGTGGAAGCTTATTGTCTGGAAAAGGGGATTGCAGGCCACATTCCCCCTACTGAATTTGAGTTTGAGAAATTTGACGATTCTTTAAATGGTAAAATTAGCGCTATAAGCGAGGAAGCATTTAGAGGGGGAGTTGAGAATATAAATTTGATTACGCAAAACGACATAGAAGTTGCCAAAAATGAATTAAAACAAGAATTAGCCAAGCAGAACCTGGAAAAACTAAAGTCTAAAATTCAGGAAGGAGAAGTGTTAACTCAAGATAATACGGTTAACGAGATTGTATATTTTAAGTCTAATCGGGAGCCGCAGGAACATGCGGATAGCTTGAAGGTTGAAATGCAGCTAAAAAGCACCGCAGCGGTTTATAAAAAAGAAGCCTTAATAAGCTTAATAAACTACAACTTGAAGAAAGAGGCCTCCCAAGATCAGGAATTTTTAAGCTTAAAGGAAGATAATCTGGAAATTTCAGTTGCCGAAATTTCCCCCAATAATCAAGAAGGTTATTTAAATTTAAAAATAAATGGAAAATTCAGGCCTAAATTTTCCGCTGAGATATTTAACAAAGATCAAATAAAAGGTTACAATGAAAGAGCGGTAAAGAAACACTATCTGGATTATGCTGATATAGAAAAAGTGGAAGTGGATTTTTGGCCGGATTTTAGAAAAACAGTACCGGATTTGAATAACAGGATATTTTTTAATATTGTAGAGGAGTAGTTTTTTGTTTTGCTGAGAAAAGCCCACAAAGCTTTTTAAAATTATATTTTTTTACAAAATTGGGACTGGAATTAAATTCCAAGTAAATAATAATACTATCTATTAATTAAATCTAATGAAATTTTTAATTCAAATTGTTTTAAATGTTATTATTTTAATTACGGGAATTTTAATTTTATCCGGGATAGAATTTCAAGGTTCTTTGCCGATCCTTGGAATCTACGGGCTAGTTCTGGGAATTTTAAATTATCTACTTTATTTATTTTTACGAGCTTTATGGCTGGATATAATTTTTATAACCTTGGCAATTTTTACCATTGCCGTTAACATTCCGTTTCTTATTCTTTTAGGAATTATTGTTGCGGGTATTGCCATTTCCGGATTTTGGTCGGCTTTTTGGATTACGGTTATAATTTGTTTGACTAACTATTCTCTCAGTGCAATAATGCATTACGAGTGAAAAAAGCTTTAAAATTAATTTTTTAATTTAATGGTTTTGACGATTATCAGTTTAGTTAATATTATCAGTGCTGTTCTTATTATAGCTTCTGTTTTATTGCAAAGCAGAGGCTCCGGATTGTCGGGCACTTTTGGTGGAGAAAGTGAATCTTTTTATACCAGAAGAGGATTTGATAAAATTTTATTTACTTTTACAATAATTATCATGATTGTTTTTGTGGGATCCGTACTGGCAAGATTAATTTTAAGCTAAAAAATCTTTTCTAAAATTAATGCCTGATTTTCTAAATTTAAGAGCCTAAATCTAATATAAATAATGAAAAAAATAAAAGAATTTATTAATTTGGTTAAAAAAAGTCCAAAAATCGTGCATTTATTTTTGGTAAGTTTATTTCGAGATTTAAGATTAAAAGAGAGAATTTTAATTTTAAGCTTAAGTTTAATCTTTTTTTTGTCCAGCTCTTGGTTTTTGTTTAATTATTATATAAAAAACACCCGGATTGCTCCGGCTAAAGGAGGCACATATATCGAAGGAATTGTTGGAAAACCGGAGTATATCAATCCTATTTTAGCAAAAGGAAACGAAACGGATTTAAGTTTATCGCAATTAATTTTTTCCGGTTTAATGAAATATGACAGAGATGGAAATTTGGTAAATGATGTAGCGGCCAGCTGGTCGATCAGCGACGATAAAACAACTTATACTGTTAAAATCAGGGATGATGTGGTTTTTCACGATGGGGAGCCTTTAACGGCTGAAGATGTTATTTTTACAATAAACACGATTAAAAACAGACGCTTTAATTCCCCTTTAAGATTTAACTGGACTACAACCGAAGTATCCAAAGGAAATGGGAACGAAGTGGTTTTTGTTTTGAAAGAACCGTTTACCCCTTTTTTACATAATTTAACTTTTGGAATTTTGCCAAAACATATTTGGCAGGATATCGGTCCCAGTGATTTTTTACTTTCAAAATATAACAAGGAAGAACCGATCGGATCAGGACCTTATATTTTTTATCGCAACGACACCAATGAAAGCGATTCTATTTCTCAAATTATTTTAAAAGCAAACGATAATTATCATTTGGGCGCTCCCTATATTGAAACTATTATTTTTAAATTTTATCCAAGCGAAGATCTGGCCATTCAGGCTTTGAATGAAAAACAGGTAACAGGTTTAAACGACATTAGTCATGCCAATGTGGATAAATTGAATTTGGAAGAGGTCAATATTTACGAAGTCTCTCTGCCAAGATATTATGCGGTTTTTTTAAATATTTATGAAAGCGAGGTTTTGGCCAGCGATTCGGTAAGAAAATCTTTAGCCTGGGCTGCTTGCCAAGAAGATATTATTCAAGAGGTTTTTCAGGGAAAAGGCAAGGTGGTGGATTCCCCGGTTATCACTATTGGGATGGAAGGAGTAGAGGGTTTTGAAAAAAGGGGTTGTTCTGTGGAAAAAGCCAAGGAATTGCTGGAAGACGATAAATGGAAAC
Source organism: Candidatus Moraniibacteriota bacterium (assembly GCA_014729725.1). Classification (GTDB taxonomy): domain Bacteria; phylum Patescibacteriota; class Minisyncoccia; order CAIUEV01; family JAHKAQ01; genus WJJL01. The sequence continues at coordinate 8,801 of WJJL01000065.1, forward strand.
TGAAGGAATATTCGGCTCAACAAGAAAACTCGCAGGAGGAGCAGGAAGACGAAGAAGAGCAAGATGGTCAACAGGAAGATTCTCAAGAAGAAGCGCTTCAGGAAGAATTAAATTCTAGCGGGATCGATGAAATTTATTATAATGAAGATCTGGGTCCGTTAAAAGTCACTCTTACGGTACCTGATTATCCAAAATTAGTGGAAACAGCAGAGATTCTAAAAAAACAATGGGCCCAGGCGGGAATTTATTGCGAAATCGAAGTTTTAAGCATCGGAGATTTAAAAACCAGTAAAATTGAACCAAGAGCTTACGAGGCTTTATTGTTTGGAGAGGTTTTAACTTTGGATCCTGATCCAAGACCTTATTGGCATTCCAGTCAAAGAAAGGATCCGGGTCAAAATATAGCCAATTATAATAATAAAAAGGTGGATGATCTGTTGGACAAAGGTAAAGAGGAAGTTAACGAAGAAGTAAGGAGAAAAATTTATGAGGAGTTTCAACTCCAGATCAATAAAGACATTCCGGCAATTTTCCTATATTCTTCTTACTATCTTTATCCGGTAAGAGAAGAAGTAAAAGGAATAAAGCTTGATTTGATAAGCGCGACTGCAAAGCGTTTTAGTAATATTCATGAATGGTATTTGGAGCAAAAAAGGACTATGCCTTAAAAAAATTTCTCAAAAAACAGGAATTTTGTTATTCGTTTTTTTATTTTTTATAAATTTATAAAATTATAGCAGGATCAGGAAGCTCAAATTAATTGTTTAGCGCCATTTGGTTTTAAGGATAAAACATTCAGCCAAGGCCGCTTTAAGTTAACTGATATTTTTTTAATCCTAAATAATGTAGGGGATCTTGTTCAAAATATAAGTTATAGACTAAATAGAGCCGATCATTAACTTTTAATTAAAATAATGGAGCTTAAAGATTTGGAGTCAGCTATCGCTAAATTCGATAAATTTGATTTGCGAACAACAATTGAGCAAACTTATAAGCAATTTAAAAAAGCAATTAAAGAAGCCGGTGATGCAAAGACTCACAGAAGCGATTACGACTCCCTGGTGCTTTGCGGTATGGGAGGTTCGGCTATGCCCGGTTACCTTTTGGACTTGATAGATAATTTGGATATTCCGGTATTTATTCATAGAAATTATGGGGTTAAAAAGAAATTAACTCAAAATCCTCTTTTTATTGTCAGTTCTTTTTCCGGCAACACTGAAGAAACATTAAAGGCTTATGAAGAAGCTAAGAAAAGCAGCTACGATTTGATTTGTTTTTCCAACGGGGGGAAATTGATGGAAAAGTGTCAAAAGGATAATTTCCAATCAATTTTTTATAATGTTTTACAGGAAAATTTTCAGCCAAGATTCGCTTTGCCTTTAGCCTTTGCTTGCATGTTTCAAGTTTTAGAAAACAGCGGCATTATAAAAGATGATGAGAATTCATTAATCAAAACAGCTGAATTTTTAAAAAATCTTGATCAAAAAGAGATCCAAAAGCACTGTTTTGGAATTGCCCTTGAAATCAAAAATACTACGGCGATTTTTTATTGCCCTTATCATTTTCGATACCTTGCCATGATTAATAAAATCAAAATCAATGAAAATTCCAAATTACCAGCTTTTTGGAATTTTTATCCGGAGTTAAATCACAATGAAATGAATGGTTTTGAAAACGGTCAACCCGGAAATTTTAAGCTTGTTTCTTTTCAGGACAATGATTATGGCGCCTTTGATGAGCAAAAAAACTTAAAAAGAGCCCAAATAACGAATAATCTATTGACAAAATTTAAATATAATGTAATAGTTCAAGAAATTGAAGGAAAAAATCAATTGGAGAAAATATTCTACACTCTTCATTTAGGAGACTGGATATCATATTATTTAGCTATTTTAAATAACCAGGATCCTACACCTGTAAATTTGGTGGAAGCTTTTAAAAAAGAATTAAAATAAGAATTATAAAAAAAGAAGTTTTATATCATAAGATTCAAGCTTTATTTAGATTTTTTATTTTCATTCTTTCTCTTAAAAATAAATTTATTAATATTGTTTAAAAATATTTGAGGATAGATGATGCATTTATCCGGTCATTGTTAAGTAATTAAAGATTTGGCATTAGTTGGATGTTTTGGTTTTAAAATAATTTTGATTTATTAATTCGCATTGATTAATGAATAGTGTTAATTGCTTGGTATTTTAGTTTATTCAAAAAACAAAACAAACAATAATACTATTTATTAATTAATAAACTTTAAATTTAACTATTTTAACTACATATGAATACAGCAAAAGACAAAAAAGATGATGTTGGAAAAAAATCAAAAACTTCATCTTTAAAAAACAAGAAGAAAACCTCGTCTAAAGAGGTGAAAAAATCGAAGCAAAAATCAAAAACAAACAAAAAACAAAAATTTGATGGCAAGAACTATCATCAAAAAAATCGGGGAGGTCAAGAAAAAAAATACCAAGCCGGGGGTTATTTGATTCGCGGTCAGAATTTGCCCAGAAGAAACGGTTACGAACAAAATAATCATATTTCCCAAAGTCAAAAAGATAAAAAGAATAAAGGGAAATTAAGAATAATTCCTTTGGGAGGCTTAGAGGAAATTGGAAGAAACATGACGGTTTTTGAATATGACAAGGATATTATTATAGTGGATATGGGTATGCAGTTTCCGGATGAAGAGATGCCGGGAATTGATTATGTAATTCCCAATTCTCGTTATCTTCGCGATAAGGTGGACAGGATTAGAGGCGTATTTATAACTCACGGGCATTTGGATCATATCGGGGCTATTCCCCATCATATTAAAGTTTTGGGCAATCCTCCAATTTATGCCGGCCGGATGACCAAAGCCATTATTGCCAAAAGACAAGAAGAGCATAAGGATAATCCTAAACTAAACATTAAAGAGGTTTTGCCCAAGGAAAAAGTCAGATTAGGAAATTTTGAAATAGAATTCATTCATGTTTGTCATTCCATTCCTGATGCTTTGGGTATGGCGATTCACAGTCCGGTAGGTACCGTTATTCATTCCGGGGATTTCAAATTCGACCAAAGCCCCATTGGAGAAGAACCCACTGACATTGGTCATTTGGCTCTGATAGCCAGTAAAGGGGTTTTAGCTTTAATGGCCGATTCCACGGATGCCGGTTTGTCCGGTTTTACCATTTCGGAAAGCAAGGTTAAAGATGCCTTTGAAAAAATTATTCAAAACGCCAAAGGAAGAATAATTGCGGGTACTTTTTCCACCCTTATTACCAGAATCAGACATATGGTGGAGATTTCGGAAAAATATGGCAAGAAAATAGCAATTGATGGATACAGTATGAAAACCAATGTGGAGATTGCGCGGGAAATGGGCTATATTAAAGCCAGAAAAGAAACTTTTATTGATATTTCTCAAGTCAACAATTATCCTAAAAATAAAATTATAGTAATGTGCACCGGAGCTCAAGGAGAAGGAAATGCCGTGCTTATGAGAATAGCTAATGAGGAGCACCGTTATGTTCAGCCCGAAAAAGGGGACACAATTATTTTTTCCTCTTCGGTGATTCCCGGAAATGAAAGGACCGTTCAGGCGGTAAAAGACAATTTATATAAAAAAGGCGTGCATGTTATTCATTATAAAATGATGGATGTGCATTCCGGAGGTCATGCTAAAAGCGAAGATTTGAAGCTTATGCTCAATTTAATCAAACCGCGGTATCTTATTCCGATTCATGGAAATCATTTTATGTTAAGGCTTCATGGAGAACTCGCTATGGGAGTTGGAATGCATGAGCAAAATGTATTAATCGCAGAGAACGGTAAGGTAATCGAGTTTGATCGGGATTCAAAAGGCCGGATTACCGATGAAAAAGTGCCTGCCAATTATGTAATGGTGGACGGCTTGGGCGTAGGCGATATCGGCAATGTCGTTTTAAGGGAAAGATTGCAGATGGCTCAAGACGGTATGTTTGTCATTATTGTAACTATTGATTCCAAAAACGGCGATCAAATCGGGAATGCCGATCTGATATCCAGAGGTTTTATTTATATGAAGAATAATCAAGAGCTTTTAAAACAGACCAGATATATGATTCGCGATATTATTCATAAAAAAACCGGAGGTCACGGCGCTATAAACTGGGAGTATGTCAGGAATTCTATCAGAGACGATATCGGTCAATTTTTATTTAACAAGACTCAGAGAAGACCAATGGTTTTGCCGGTCATAATTGAGGTTTAAAAATTTCCGGGGATTTTTACATAATTTTTAAAACCGTCTTTTTTTAAGGCGGTTTTTATTTTTCAGAGGTTTTTAAAATGATTTAAATTAAACAAATTACAAACATTGAAAGATTAAATAAAAATGCTATTATTTTTTTAGCAGAAAGGATTTTAAAATTGGAAAAATTTCCGGGGATTTTTTTATTCGGGTGTATAGCTCAGTCGGTAGAGCAGTTGGCTCTTAACCAATTGGTCGGGGGTTCGAATCCCTCTACACCCACAAAAGGCTGAGTTTTGGAAGCGCAAAAGATAATAGATCGGTAGGTTTATTTTGGGGCAGGAATTTTTAGTCTTCTCTTTCAAAATCCGCTAAAATTTAAAAACCAAAATCTAATTCAAAAAAAAGAATTTTAAAAATATCAAAATATCAAACAAAAAATAAACATATAAACCATGCAAATCAAAAC
>WJJL01000066.1 GCA_014729725.1 Candidatus Moraniibacteriota bacterium
TCTTTATTCTTATTTTCAATCTCCTTAATTTTATCCTCCTTCACTGCCTCCTGCCTCAACTCCTCTTTCCCTCCACACCCAAACAACCCAATTGCCAAAACCGCCATTAGAATTATTAATTTTGTTGGAATTTTTTGTATCATTTTTTAGTCTAAAATTTTACTGTTTTCAATTTAGCATGAATAAGATAAAATTTTTATAAAGAAAAAATGAAGGAAAAATGAAGTTTTGATGCCCTAAGTAATTTTTACCAAAACATCTTCTACCATTTTAAAAGCGTTCATCATTCATGGTAAAGCCTTTGATAATGATTCTTTAAGTGTTTTGGTTGAACAACTTGGAAAATCAATTGGGATTTCTGAAATAAAAAATTTGAAAATTTAAAAAAATTTTAAAACTTGGTTATTATTGAGTTATAAAAATCTTACTTTTAATTAATGGAAAATAAGTAATTTTGAATATTCAAATAATTTATATCAAAAATAATTATGACAATAGAAAAAACTAGAGATTTAAACACTATTAAAGAATGTTTTGAGGTAATTTTAAATAGCGATAAAGAAAATAGCCGTCTAGCCGCTCGTGAGGTGCGAAAAATTTTATATGGTTCAAAAAACAATAAGAACAAGTATAAAGATATCAAGGTAATTATGAAGAATGCGCCCGAGACTTATGCTGGAATTTCTGAAAACTGGCGTGAGGAGAATTTTGTAATGGCGATTTCTGTTATCCATTTTTTGCGTGATAGAAAGGAAAATCCAGATTCTCTCTTTCCTTGGCTTTTTGAGTTATTGAAACACCCAAATGGCAAAGTTCGTTACGCCGCAGTGAAAATGTTCGAGAATGAATTGGGTCCATTGACTGTTCATATTCGTTTTCCCAATGATAAATATCGTCAATCGAAAGCCAAGCGTTCTAATGAGATTTTAAAAGCTTTGGTTATATCTTTGCAAGGATTGTTAAATATTTTATGGGAGGAAAAGTATGAAAAATATGAATATATAAGGGATTTACCGGCAAGTCCCTATAAATCCGTTCAAATGGTTTTCGGGTCTATAGAGGAGTATTGTGGTAGGAAATATTAAAATCGGTTTTTTTGATTTTATTTTTGGGTTTTGTTAATTAGATCATAGGCCAAACTTGCTAAAACAATATAATGAATTGCAAGATTTTTATCAATTTTTTTTGCAACTGTGTGTGACTTTTCGTTTCTTAAAAATTGAATTGTAATTTGAACATGGGCAAAAAAATTTATTTGCCTGATTATTCGAAATCTCCCTATTACTTAGCGAGCAGCTAGTGGTTAACATCAAATATAGGACAGTAAATATTTTTTTGTCATTCTAATTTATTCAAAAATTACGGATTATTTAATGGATTTTTTATAAAAATTTATATTAAAAACGCCTCCTAAACACTCCTTATTTTAAAACCTACGCTGTAAAAATATTTTCTTTTGTACCTGCTGGACCTGTAACCGCCACCTCAACTCCATCAATAGAAAAAGAAGGATCATTCCATTTCCATTTTGCCCCCTGAACACTTAAAATATCGCGAATCGTAATTTTGCTTGTATCGGAATAAGTAAGTTTATTTTTTAATTTTTTTAAAATTGTTAAATATGTACCTTCTTCTCCCCCCCCAAGTTAATTTCCCATAATTACTCAAAGTTATAAAAGCTTTGGGTCTGGCTTTTATTCCCTTTTCTTCTAATTTATCATAAAGTCTTTCCCTAAAATCATAAGCAAGACAACTTGTAGTTAAAAAAGACATTTTCTTGATATTTACTTCTCCTGCTTTTTGCATGGAATCTGCAAGCCGATCCACTTCATACAATGAGCAATCATTTAATTTATAGCTTGGCGCCAATGAAATTCTATTACGAAGACCGTGAGCATCAATAAATATGGTTGTGGGTTCTCTAACATTAGCTATTGCTTGATCTATATGATCAAAATTTAAATTATCACCTTCTTTTATATCCAATCCCTTAACTGTTAAAGCTATATTTTCTTTTTCACCGGATGCTTTATAATATAGGTCAAAAAAATCTTTTTGATCAAATGGTAGACATCTTTCTGTTTCTCCCCAGATACCAAATAATTTGGTATCTGGCCCGATAATTTCCCAATCCCAGTTATTCTTTAAAATATTCAATAACCTGTCGGCCTCTTTTCCATATAGATTTTTATCTTCCTGGGCACCTATATTTCTATAAACCGCTTTGGCCATGGATATCGCATCCATATAAGTCATGTTTTCTTTTGTCATATTTTTTTGTATTATTTCCTGAAAACTTTCACTAAAAAAAATCTCTTTTAAAAAAACATGAGCAGGCGGTTCACCTAAATGGGGAGCATGATCAGTGTTACCGATTTCTAATCTTCTTTCATAATTAATCAAAGCAATCATTTTATCAAAATATTCTTCATCAATTGGAAAATCTTCATCCTTGATCTCTTTTTGTAAAAAATTTTGGGCTTCTACTTCATCTTCTTGGCTAATTTCAAAAAGATGAGGCTTTAAGCGGTTATTATAAAAATCTTCTCCAAGATAAGTACTAATTTTCTCTTTATTTTTAATTATTTCCACCGGATAACCATCAATTGCGTTAAATATTGTCCTTTTTATATCGAAATTAACAAATTCTTTACTCTTCCTATTATCATTTCCTCTTAAAACATGTTCAGTAAACATTAGTAAGACTTTAAGCTGATTTTCTATCGGATCTTTTTCCTTATCATCTCCCTTTTCACCTTCCTCCTCTTTACTTTCAATGCTGTATCCGTTCTCTTTAAGAAAAGGAACAATAATATGCAAAAATCCAATAATATTATGAGGATTCCTTTTTACCCCCATTAAAGAATCTTCTAAAATTCGACTCAATTCTTTTTGGTCAAAATATTGCTTTATGAAATTAAGATTTTGAAAAAACAAAGCTTGTTGGTAAGAAATCACAGAAGGCCTGGGTAATTGATTTAATCCTTCTATACATCCTTGCATTTCTGATTTTGATAAAAAACCATCTAAAACCTGAAAAACTTTCTTATTTTCTTTACACAATTCTCTTTCAAGAAATTTTGAACAAAAAAATACAAAATATCTTCTTTCAACAGATTCTTCTAAAGATTTTATATTTTTATAGCATTCGTCAGGACTGTTTCTTATTAACCTGGCAATTGTTAATTCATATTCCCAATCATTTAATACATTTTTTAATTTATCCAGATTTTTTAAAGCAACTTCGGGGTGATGAAAACTAAATAGATAAAGAATATCCGCATATTCTTTGCGGCCATAGGAGTGCTTTGTATTGGAATCAAGGATTATTTCTAAAGTTTTTTCCCCTGCCTTTGGGATAGATTGTTCTTGCCGATCAAAAACCCAAGGCATATTTTCATAAATAAATTGCACACATGAAGAGTAAACATTTTTTTCTATCTTCTCTGAAAAATAACCGGTTTTAGCTATAAAAATATTGGAAATTTCTTCCCGCGCTTTATTTTTCAATTTCAATTCTCGATTAACATCATCCTCTAAAATATGTTCGTATTTTTCCTTGTTTCTTTGAGTGATTTGAATTTTAGGATTTTGAAAATGGTTTTTAAATATTTGATTTATGTCTTTCTTTGTCAAGTTAAATTTTTCCTTATCAATATTTTCAAAACTTTCTATTGAATCTTTGGTAAAAGCCAAATTAACTAATTGTTTTTTCTCCATATCACTTAAACCCTTTTCCTGATTGAAATCAAAAGATTCAAAAAAATCAACCACATCGGTTTCGATTATGTGTTTGTATTCCTCGAATTTTGGATTTCCTTTTTTCTCCGGTCTTTTTTCGGAAAATGAAGGAATTGACAAACCTGCTGTTGCCGCACATGCAACTGCTCCCATTTTTAAAAAATCTCTACGGCTAAATTCTTTTTGCATTTAAAATAGTTTTTACTTTTAAGGCACTTGTGCGTTTATGGCCATCAATAAATAACCCTTATTTTAAAATATTTTTATTGTTTTTGATCGGTTTTTTCCATGTTGCGATCATTTGTATCTTGAATATCATCTCTTTGGTCCAAATCACCCTGATCTTGATATCCATAAATCAGCTTAAAAGCCCAGCCAAAAATTGAAAATTGCTCCTCATTTTCTTTAATAAATAATTCCAACTGCTGCTGCTCTGTTTGAGAAGCTTTGATTTGTTGTTTGATTTGCTTTTGAAGTTCTTCATCGGTCGTCATTTCCAAAGTTTTTTCCAATTTTCGAATTTGATTCCTGTTTTGCACCAAAGCTTTTCTTAATTGACCAAGATTCTTATAATCCGCCCCCCATAAAAGAGTTTTTAGACCTCCTCTTTGTTCTTGTTTTTTTATGGATTCTTCAACCTCCTCCTTTATCTGCTCCTCATCTTCCACTATTTCTTGAATGACTTTTTTTGATTGCTCTTGCTTTTGTTTTTGAGAAATTTGTTTTAAATTATCAATCATTTTTTCCTTATTTTGGCTATAGGCTTTAGCTGGATTTGTTTTGTAATTTTTTTCACCTGGTTGATTTTGATTTTTGTTTTTTTCTTTTTTCTCTTGTCTTTGTTGATTTTTTTTACTTTTGCCTTTTTCTTCCCGGTTATTTTTATTTTTTTTGCTCAATAAGTCCTGTTCTTGCAAAGATTGGGCTTGTATTTCCTGAAGCCTAAACTGTCCATAAACTTCATAAATCAATAGCCCCGCAATAAAAATAACGGCCACAGAAATTAAGAAAACTTTTCCTTTGATTTTCATTTTTTATTTTTATTTAATTATTTAAAAAATCCCAATTCAAGCTAATAAAAATTTTTGCTTATACCGCTACCAAAAAAGAATTGAAGTTAATCAAAAAAACTCAACAAGCTTGATTGTTTTTTCAAATGGGTACTGTTAACTAGTTGTTATTATAATTCAATCTTTAATTAAATTCAATCTTAAGGAGCTTGTGAAAAATAAATCAATAAACCTTCAAACCCTTTTTAATCATAAAGCAGTAACTGCTATGACAAATAGAGACCTCCGGATTATCCGGAATGATTTAAACTGATATTTTTTACATAAAAACCGTTTATTTTTTTAACCAGTTTCTTAGGTGAAAATTTCATATAAACACATTCGTCTCCGCCGGCCCCGTAAACAACAGCTTTTTTAATCACTTTTCTGTCGATAAAACGATTTTTACATAAAAGACTTGCTACCGGCGAAACTCCGCCTGGTTTGAAACTGGTTAAGGCTTCAACTTTTTCTTGGGGGGCCAAATTTAATTTTCTTAATTTTAAAAATTTCCTGATTTTATTTATATTTAATTTATCCGAGCCCAGAAGCACCACACAAGCATAAACATCGTCTTTTTTGCTGTAAAGAATCAGGGTTTTTACAATATGTTGCAAATTTACTCCCCAAACCTTACAAGCTTGCCGGGAGGTTTTCCCGGATTCTGCAAATTCCCTAAACTCGGCTTTTAAATTAATTTTTTTAGTTAAGTTTTTAGCATATTGAATCCGCTGAGATTTAGTCATTTCTTGAAAAAGTTAAATTTTAAAATTATGCCTGACAAAATTATTGCCTAAAAAATCTGGATAATAAAAAAATCTTTAAAACAGCAAACTTACATTAAACCCCACTACTCATTATTGAAATATTTGATATTATAAAGATAATTGTCAATTAAGACAAAAAAATTAACCGATGACACCGCTTAACTGCTTTAAAAGACAAATCCCAATTAAACGGCCTCAACGATATTAAAAATTAAACATTTAATAAGTTTATGTTTCAAAATCGACAACAAGCCGCTGAAAAACTGGCTAAAAAATTAATTAAATTCAAAAATAAAGACGATGTGGTCATAATAGCTTTGCCAAGAGGCGGAATAATTTTGGGTCAAGAAATTGCCGGTCAATTAAACGCCAAGCTAGACATTACAGCTCCAAGGAAAATCAGCGCTCCCGGTAATAAGGAATTTGCTATCGGTGCTATTACCGAACAAGGCGACGCTGTTTTAGATGAAAAAATTATCCAAGCTTATTCCATAAACCAAAAATATATTGAGCAGGAAATTAACAAAGAAACTCGGGAAGCTCAAAGAAGGCTCAATCTTTACAGAGGAGAAAAAAAACCCGTTGAATTAAAAAATAAAACCGTAATTATCGTTGATGACGGAATCGCTACCGGATCCACTATCAAAGCCTGTTTAAAATCAATTAAAAACCAAAATCCCAGAAAAATCGTCATTGCTGTACCGGTCGCCCCTCCCGATACTTTGGAGAAGTTAAAAAATAAAGTCGATGAAATTTATTGTCTTATTACAAGTTCTATGTTTTTTGCAGTGGGGCAGTTTTATCAGGAATTTAATCAAGTTAGTGACCAGGAAGTTATAGATATTATGCAAAAAAGAAAATCTTATAATTGAAAATATTTAAAAACCCGCAATATCCCGTCTTCATCCACATCAGGACCTATAAAAGATTTTTCTTGATTTTTCTTAACCAATTTTTTTAATTTTTCCGGCGCGTTTTCTAAGGTGGCTCTGTAATCGCACTGTTTCATAAACTCCCAATCACTTAAACTGTCTCCTGCTGCCAAAAAATTTTCAAAGTCCACCCCCAAATGTCCGGCTATAAAATTCAAAGCGTTTTTTTTGGAAACTCCCTTTTTGTTAATAATGGCAAACTCCTTACCTTTTATTAAAGGATGAGAACTCCATCTAAAATCAATTTGTTTCTTGAAATCTTCCAATTTTTCAATCAAATTATCCTTTTGATTGGAATCATTAACGCTTACAATAAGTTTGGTTAAACCTGTTATTTTTTTAATCTCTTGAAAGTTTTGCAAAATCACCGGCTTTTTTTGCAAAACCTTAGAGTGTTTTTTAAAAAAAACAGGGAAATCAAGCTTGCTTTTTTTAAACACATAGTAATTTTTTTGACTATAAAGCTCAGTATAATAACCTAATTGAAAAACTTCTTCCATCAAATTAATCAAACCAGATTTGGGGAAAAAGGTTTTTTTAATAATTTTATCTTTTTTATAATCAAAAATAAGAGCTCCGCTGTCGGCAATATGCGGACCGGATAATTTTCCCTGTTGGATAATCTTTTTAAATCCAAAGAGAGCCTTGGCTGAACACAAACAGATCTTAAAACCCTTTTTTTCCAATTGTTTTAATTTATTCATCACTTGAGGACTGGGCAAGGGAAGATTGTAACCGCTTCTACTTCCCACAATCACTCCGTCAATATCCAGAATTAAAGCTTTAATCATAATTTAAATTTCTCAATTTTAAGCTATAAGGTATCTAAAAAAAATCTTTATTAAATTTTAAATTTCTCCAAAAATAAAAATTGCAATAATTGATTTGTTTTTCTTTAGGCTTTTAAATTAAGATCTCTTCTTCTTTTTTTTTCTATTAATCCCCCAAATCATTTTGCGCCCCAATTTAGTTTCCAAAAACTCCAAAACATTTCTGGTAATCATTACCGCGGTAAACATACTTAATAAAACCCCGATTAAAAGAGTGGTGGCAAAACCCTTTACCACTCCGGTGCCAAAAAATATTAAAACAATGCAGGTTATAATAGTGGAAACATTTCCGTCTCTAATCGATGACCAGGCTTTTTTAAAACCATTCTCCAAAGCCTCTTTTAAGGGTTTTCCCTGTCTTATTTCTTCTTTAATTCTCTCAAAAATCAAAATATTGGCATCCACCGCCAACCCCAAAGATAAAATAAAACCAGCAATCCCTGAAAGGGTTAAGGTTATGCCTAAAATTTTAAAAACCGAAACCATCATTAAAGCGTAAATCCCTAAAGCAAAAATAGCCACTGCCCCAAAAATCAAATAAAACACCAACATAAAAGCGCAAACCAAAATCAATCCCAAACCTCCGGCTTCCAAACTTTTATTTAAGGATTCTTGTCCCAAGCTGGCGCCCACATTTTCCTGACTTACTAATTCTATGGGAATGGGTAAGGCTCCGGCATTTAAGTTTTTAGCCATTTCCTGAGCTTCCTTAAGATTTTGAAAACCGGTAAGCTCAGCCGTTCCATCAGGAATTACAGTTTGCACCGTGGGGTTGGAAATCATCATTTCATCTAAAAATATCGGAACCTTCTTGCCTAAATTCCGTTCCGTAATTTCCCTAAAAAGTTTGGTGCCCTGGCTATCAAATTTTAAAATTACCACCGGCTCGTTACTCATATCTCTTGTCCCTGCCTGAGCGCTTTCCAAATACTTTCCTGTAAGCTTGGTTTTTTTATAAGGCATTCCAAAATCCTCTTTTCGTTCTTCGCTAAAAGTTTTGAAAAATATATGGCTTAACTTTACTTGTTCTTGATCCCCCTGGTCCTTTTTTTCGATTTTTTTTAAAATATGAAGGCCGATTTTAGATTTAACAAGTTCGGGCCAAACCGAGCCCACTTCAAATTCTTCGCTAAATACAATATCTTCCAATTCTTTGGAGCCAAACATTTTTTCAAGCTGGCCTTTTTTTACAAACCCCAAATCCCCTCCCTGATCTTTGGTTGTAGGATCCTGAGAAACTTCTTTGGCAGTTTCTTCAAAGTTCTGGCCGTCTTTTATTAACCCTAAAGTCTTTTGAGCGTTTTTTTCAATTTGTTGGTTAAGTAGCTTAAATTGCTGTTTTTCCTCCTCAGTTAAAGCGTAATCCTCTTGGGTCTTTTCTTCTCTAAAATCCAAGGTGGGTGTTTTGCCAATCATTTCAATAGCCTCTCCAACATCCTTTACTCCGGCCAAATCCACAATTAAACGATACTGATCCCCTGATTTGTTGGTTACAATCTGCGGTTCGGAAATACCGTAAGCGTTAACTCTTCGCTCAATTATATCCCGAGCACCGCTCAGACTCTCCATTATATTGTCCTGTTTAACTTCAGAAACATCAGCCTTATAAACCAAGTGAGCTCCGCCTTTCAAATCAAGACCCAGATTGATTTTAAGATCCCTTAAAGTTTTACCTATGTTTTTGCCAAAAACAGAAAAATCCGGCATAACCGGAGAAGCAATAGCAGCGGAGACCACCAATAAAATAATTATCAAAATAAAATTGTAGGAACTTTTTTTCATTATTTAAAAATCAAAAAATTTTATTTAAAATAAAGCAATAAAAAAGCTTATCTAAATTCCATTATTTAGAGTTTTTTTCTAAAACACTTACAAAGTTAGCCTTCATCAATCTACCGTCGAATTTTCTGATTTTTCTTTTGCTGAATTTAATAAAACCCGAAGAAAGAGCATACAAAGTGTCGTCTCCTCCTCTTTTTACATTTTTGCCTTCTCTGAATTTTTTCCCCCGCTGTCTAACAATAATGTTGCCGCTTTTAACTTTTTGTCCGTCAAAAAGTTTTACTCCCAGTCGCTTTGAAATTGAATCACGACCTAACCTTGTCGAACCGCCTGCTTTACGATGAGCCATATAAAAAAATTAAAATTAAATTAAGCTTAGAGCTGATTAATTTAAATCTATTCATTAAAATAAGCCTACTTCAACCCTGCTTCCTAAATTACAAAAGTCATTTTTTTAGGATTCTTTTACAATTCATAAATAATTAATCTAATTTTAATAATCTTTTAATATTTAATTACTAAAATCAAATTAATTGCGATAGTGTTGTTTGCTTGCGATTTGTCCTTAAAATAAATCAACCATTGCAATTTTAAAAAGTCCTGTAGGGAATTTATAAAATAATCCAAAACAAAATTAAGTCACCCGAGTAACTTTTATTTAATAATATGGAATTTTTTAAAAAAAATCAAGCTTTAATTAAAAAAATAAAGAATTTTTTCAAAGACTATATTTTTATTTATTACCTTTCATTAATCATCCTTCCTTTAAGCGCTTATTTTATCGGCAAAAAAAACGCTTTTGAAATCAAAAATCCGGATATCATAATCGATACCAAAAAAATCGACTGCAATTGCCCTAAAATCGAGCCTGGAAAATTAAAAATTCAAACAAAATCCAATATCCAAAGCAATTCAACTTCCAAATCAAAGGAAAAAAAATTCGTAGCCAGTAAAAACGGTACTAAATACTATACTTTAGACTGCGGTGGAGTCAACCGCATAAAAGATGAAAATAAAGTGTACTATTCTAGCGAAAAAGAAGCTCAAGCCGATGGAAAAACATTTTCCGCCACCTGCTCTAAATAAAAATTTATTTGACCTGGTCTTTGTTTTGGATGGTCTTTGAAATTTTTGAGTCTTTTGTGGCTTTTGTAGCCTTTGTAGTTTTTTTATTTTTACCATCATCAACTGATTCTATGCTTCCGCCCTTTGTTTCTATTGCTTTTTTTGCGCTTTTGGAAACCAGGCATCCGCTAATCACAAACTTTTTGGTTATTGAAGAGTCTTTAAGAATCTTGACTGATTGATATCTGCCGGTTTTTGATCTTTTGGGCTTGGAAATTAATTTATTTTTTAAAAGGACCTTAGGGTCAATCTTATCTCCTGTCTTAAAAACCTTTTCCAGATCGCTGGTTTTAATAATCAAATTTTTCAGATCAACGCTGTTAAATCCCCCCAATTTGGGAAATTTCTTAACCCAAGAATCTCTTCCTTTTTCCACGATATGTTTTCCACCACTGCCGGTTCTGGATTTTTGACCCTTCATTCCTCTTCCGCAATAAGTCCCTCTTTTTCCGCCTCTGCCAACTCTCTTTCTTTTCTTAAATTTAATTTTAGGTCTTAATTCGTGTATCTGCATATAATTTAAATAGATTATTTACTTGAAAAATTTATAAAAAACCTTATGTTTGAGTTTTTTTTCTTTTGGGTCTGGTCTTTTTTTCACCATAAGGCTTTTGGGATTTTAAATTTTTCTTAGCCTTGGAATCAACCTTGAACTGAGTTTTTTCTTTATTCTTGTCTTCTTTGCTTTCCTTGCTTTTGGTCTTAAATTCTTTAGGGGTTAAACCTTTCTTTTCCTTTCGTTTAGGATTTTCCTTTAAGGATTGCAAAGCCTTAATCGCGGCCATTGCATTGTTTATTTTACTTCCCTTGCCAATAATTTTAGCACTCAAATCACTGATTCCGGCCAACTCCACTACTTGCCTGACAGCTCCCCCTACTACTATTCCTCTACCTTTTTGAGTCGGTTTCATTAAAACTTTAGCGCTTTTAAATTTAGCGCTCACTTGATGAGGAATAGTGCCTTCCACTATCTTAATATTAATTAAGGATTTTTTAGCCTTATTAAAAGCCTTGGAAATCGAATCGCTAACATCGGTTCCCTTAGCGGTACCAATTCCGATTTTGCCTCTTCGATTCCCGATCACAACTGTGGCTCTAAAACGAAATCTTCTTCCGCCTCTGACCACTCTGGTTACTCTGGCCAAATCTAAAAGCTTTTGTTCGAATTCTGATTTAGGTTTTTTGCTAAACTTTTTCATACTTTGAATAACTTATTTATCTTGAAAGATCATTCTAAGGAGTATCCCATCTTACTTTTTATCTTTTTTAAATTTTAATCCCCCTTTTTGGGCGCCTTCCAAAACCGCTTTTACTCTACCGTGAAATTTATATCCGCCTCTATCAAAAACCGCTTTGGAAATTTTTTTAGCCTTGGCTTTTTTAGCGATTTTCTCTCCGGCCTTAAAAGCCACATCAACTTTTTTTTCCTTATCCTTGGAATACCCGGATAAAACACCGGCTAGCGTTACATTATCAACATCGTCGATTAGCTGAACAAACATCCTTTTATTACTTCTAAAAACCGAAAGTCTGGGTCTTTTGGAATCACCTTTTACTTTAATCCTTTTTTTCCTGGATCTCCTTAACTTGTTTTTGCTTACTAATTTCATAAAAATTTAAATCACCTATTATATCCTTAATAAAAAATTAAGCTCCTTCACCAGCCGCTTTTTTACCAACTTTTCTCCTGACATATTCGTCCACATATTTTATGCCTTTGCCTTTATATGGCTCTACCCGCTTTACATCTCTTACTTTGGCCGCCCATTGGCCCACTAGCTGTTTTTCAATGCCTTCAACCGTAATAATGTTTTTCTCAACTTTAAAATTTATCTCTTGAGGCGCTTCCACAATAACAGGATGAGAAAAGCCCACTTCCAGAGTTAATTTACTGCCTTGAGCCGAAACCTTGTATCCTGTTCCATTTATTTCCAGTTTTTTTTGAAAGCCTTCACTAACTCCGATAATTATATTGTTAATCAAAGATCTATAAGTCCCCCACATAACTTTAGCCTGAGGTTTTTTAATATCTTTGGGTTCGACTTTCAAAGATTCGTCTTCTTGTAATACCTTAATGTTTTTGTCCAAAGCAAGCTCCAAAGAACCCTTAGGCCCTTTGGCTTTAAAAAGCTTGTCATTAATTTCCAATTCAACATTTGAGGGAACTTTAATTGTTCTAATTCCTATCTTTGACATAAAATTAATTAATAAATTTCACAAATTATTTCTCCCCCAAGTTTTTGCTTTCTGGCTTGATAATTAGTCATAACTCCTTTTGAAGTAGAGATCAAAGCCAATCCCACTCCATCCAAAACCGGATAAATCTCCCTGTAACCTTTGTAAATCCTGCAACCTGGTTTTGATATTCTCTTTAACTGGGTTAACTTGGGTTTATTATTTAAATAAAGCAATTCAAATCCGATATATCTCTTTTTATCTTTTTCTTTAACATTTACTTTGGAAATATAATTGCTCTTTTCCAGAATTTTTAAAATTTCCAATTTAATATTAGAAAAAGGCACAAAAACTATTTTTTGGTTTTTTTGCTGAGCATTCTTGATTTTTGAAAACATATTTGCGATATTGTCCATAAAATTTCAAAAAAATTACAATTACCAGGAAGATCTTTTCACTCCCGGTATCTTACCTTCTTCACAAAATTCCCTAAAACAAATTCTACATAAATCAAAATCTCTAAGATAACCGCTGCTTCTGCCGCAATTAAAACATCTTCTAATGATTCTGGTCTTGTATTTTGGTCGTTTCTTAGATTTTTCGATTAAGGCTTTTCTGGCCATTTAAAACATATTTAATAATAATTTACGCGTAAATCCTATATTGGAATATTTTAACTGTTATGTCAATGTTTTTAAAAAAATCGACTATTATTTGATTTCAAAATTGATCGGCATCCCTAACAACTTCATTAATTCTATTCCCTGCTTTCTTTCTTGAGCCGTGTTAACAATATTTATTCCAAAACTGAAAGTGTAATCCAAGCTTTCACTGTCAATTTCAGCAAAAGCAGTATGTTCTTTAATTCCAATATTTAAATTGCCTCTTCTGCCAAAATTTTTAACCGGAATCCCTTGAAAATCTCTAATCCTGGGCAAAGCCTCTACAATCAATCTCTCCAAAAAATCATACATTCGTTGTCCTCTTAAAGTAACCTTGAGACCAATTTTTTGGCCCTCTTTAATCTTGAATCCGGAAACAGCTTTTTTAGAAAGAGTGTCAACCGGCTTTTGTCCTGTAATGGTTTTTAAATCATTAAATATTTTTTCTTGCATATCTTTACTATCCAGCCATTTCCCAATCCCCGCATTAACAACTATTCTATCGATTTTAGGAGTAGCCATTGAACTTTTAAGCTTGAATTTTTTCTTTAATTGATTAACGGCATCTTTTTCAAAACGATTTTTTAAACTTGAAACATATCTGTCTTTTGCAACAGTTTTGGAATTGGATTTTTTTGAATTTTTACTCTTTTTAGTCATTGATTTTTTCATAGCTTTAAATTTCGTTTGAACATTTTTTACAAATTCTTTTTTTGCTCCCGTCTTTTATATCAAAACCAATTCTTGAACCTTTTTTACACTTTTGGCAAAAAAACGCTACATTGGAAACATGAATCGGCGCGGGTAACTCTATTCTTTGTCCTTTTTCGCCTTTTTTTTGCGATTTAATATGTTTTTTAATTAAATTAGCTCCGTCAATAACCACTTGCTGGTCTTTTGGGTGAGCCTCTATTACTTTTCCTTTAAACCCCTTATCCTTTCCGCTAATAATTATTACATTGTCCTGTTTCTTGATTTTCATAAAAATTAATTAAAATAATTTCTTTAAAAATTTTTGTCTAAAAGTCTACCAAACCCACAAAAATCTTAACTTATTAAATTATAAAACTTCTGGCGCAAGAGAAATGAGCTTTTTATAACCCTTGTCTCTTACTTCTCTGGCAATAGGACCAAAAACCCTAGTTCCTTTCATTTCGTTGCCTTCCAAAATAATGGCGGCATTCTCATCAAATCTGATATAAGAACCATCTTTTCTTCTATAAGGGGATTTTTGTCTGACTATCACCGCTTTAACAATATCTTTTTTCTTAACCATGGATCTGGGTTCGGCAGTTTTAACAGAAGCTACAATTACATCGCCCAATTGAGCATATCTTCTTCTGGTACCCCCTAAAACTCTAAAGCATTTAATCATTTTTGCTCCGCTGTTATCAGCCAATTTTAATTTGGTTTCTACTTGAATCATAATTCTTTTAATTATCAGACTTATTATCGTAAACCACAATCCACTTTTTTCTTTTACTAATCGGTTTAGATGTTCTAAACAATACGAAATCTCCGACTTTATACTTCTCTTGGGGATCGTGCACTAAATATTTCTTGTCTGTTTTATATCTTTTATTATAAACAGGATGAATTTTTACTGTTGAAACCTCCACAACAAGAGTTTTTTTCATTTTATCCGATATCACACTTCCTTTAAATTCCTTTTTAATGGGTTTTTTAAAAACTTTCTTGCTGGTTTTTTTTCGATACTGCTTTAAATCATTTTTTTTTCTTCCAATAGCGGAATTCTCTCTTCGTCTTTTCTGGGAAGAGATCTTCTTTTTTTGCTTTAATTTAACAAACTCCTCTTTTTTGCTCTTTTTCTTGTCTTTGGAGGAATTTTTTTGTTCTTGGCTTGTCTTATTTTTTACCATCTCGTTGTTTTTGGCTAATTATTGTTAGTATTTGAGCAAGATTTTTTTTGGCTTTTCTAAAGCCCCTTACATTTCCTTCAACCTCTGACTTGCCCCCGTATTTAATGCGATAGTCAACAATTTTGGCTTTTTCGGCTCTTGCCAATTCACGAAGTCTTTCCAAACTGTTTTGTCTTAATTCCTTTGGATCCATTGATTTAGGTTACTTCATTATTATCTTGGTTTTGGCCGATATTTTATCGCCCGCTCTTTTTAAAGCGATTTTTGCAATGTCTTTAGAAACTCCATCCATTTCAAATATTATTCTTCCTGGATTAATTGGAGCTACAAAATGATCAACAGCGCCCTTACCTTTTCCCATAGGAACTTCGGCTCCCTTTTTGGTTA
Organism: Candidatus Moraniibacteriota bacterium; assembly: GCA_014729725.1. Classification (GTDB taxonomy): domain Bacteria; phylum Patescibacteriota; class Minisyncoccia; order CAIUEV01; family JAHKAQ01; genus WJJL01. The sequence goes on from WJJL01000066.1 coordinate 15,331, forward strand.
CAGGACAATCCGGAAAAACTCTTATCCAAATTTTACCCTGTCTTTGAACATATCTTGTCATTGCCCGTCTGGCTGCTTCCAGTTGTCTGGAAGAAATCCAGGTGGAATCCAGCACTTTTAATCCAAAACTCCCAAAGTTAAGCTGATCGCCTCTTTTGGTGAGCTTTTTAAAACCTCTTTTATGTTGCTTTCTATGCTTAACTTTTTTAGGCAATAACATATCAAAAATTTAGCTTTAAAATTAAAAAATCAATTCCCGTTTCTAAAGAATTACGCGTTTAGAGCCCTAGTATAAAATTCGGGCGCCAAACGGATAACTCCTAAATCAATTATCTTTCCTTAGATTCTTTTTTAAAAACTTCCCCTTTATAAATCCAAACCTTTACTCCAATCACTCCATAAGTGGTATAAGCGCAGGTTTTACCAAAATCTATATCCGCTCTTAAAGTGTGCAGCGGTATTCCTCCTCTGATCACCCACTCTTTTCTTGACATATCGGCCCCGTTTAATCTTCCGGAAACCATAATCTTTACCCCTTTTACGGCTCGTTGTTTAGAAACCGAATCTAAAGTTGATTTCAAAACTCTTCTAAAAGAAACTCTTTTTTCCAATTGTTCAGCCACATTTTGAGCTACCAAAACAGCATTTTCCTCAAAATCTCTAACCTCTTGAACATCAATTTCAACTCCGGTTTTAACAATCTTATTATTCTTATTATTAATCTTTTGATCAAAAGTTAAATTTTTGTTGGTTTTCAGTCTTTTAGATCTAATTGACATTAAAAGAGAGATTATGCCTTTTTTTATCTCCTCAATTCCGGATCCTCCTCTGCCAATAATAACCCCCGGACGGCCCGCCAAAATTTTAATATTCATAATTCCTTCGGCTCTTTTAATAATCACCTCTTTTATCGCGCCGTTCTTCCATTTTTTCTTTATAAAATTCCTTACTTTAATATCTTCCTCCAGTCTGTCGCTGTAACTTTTATTAACATCAAACCATTTGGATTTCCACCCTTTATTTATGCCTATTCTAAAACTAATTGGATTTATCTTTTTTCCCATATTATTTAATTACATAAATTACATACTTTTTCTTCTAAAAAACTTGTTTACCGCTCCTTTGATTTTACCGGAATTCAATTTGGATCCGCTATCTTGAGCTGTTTTCTTGTCTTTGGCTTTTGCCTTGCCTTTATTTTTTTTAGCAAGCATTTTATCCGCTTCTTTCATGGCTTTCTTGACTTGTTGGTAGCTTACAAAATTATCCGGTTTTTGTTTCTTAACCTCTTTTTGTCCTTTTCCTTTGACCACCTCGTTTAAAATAAGTTCTATATGGCAAGATCTTTTAAAAATCGGGTAGGCCCTGCCATGCGCTCTGGGTCTCCATCTTTTTAAAACCCTGCCTTTATCAACTTTTATCTGTTCAATAAATAAATTATTCTTATCCAAACCAAAATTATTAACTCCGTTGGCTATACAAGAATCCACGAGCTTGATCAAAGGATCAGCCGTTTTCTTTAAAGAAAATTTTAACTGATTCTTAGCCTCATCAGTGCTTTTGCCTCTTATTAAGTCGGCCACCAATCGAGCTTTTCTTTCTGATACTCTTAAATTTTTCAACTTGGCTTTTACTTGCATTTGAATAAAAATACTTTAAACATTAATTAAAAACTGCGCCTTTGGAAAAATTACCAAATGCATTAAGCAGGTCCTTTAGCGGATTGTTCGATATCTTTTTGGATTTTACCTCCATGCTTGTTAAACTTTCGGGTATAAGAAAACTCGCCTAACTTATGTCCTACCATTTCTTCGCTAACAGAAACTTCTATAAATTCCTTTCCATTGTGAACTTCAAATTTATATCCTATCATTTCAGGAATTATTGTGCAATCTCTTGCCCAGGTTTTAATTGCTGTTTTATCCTTAGAGTCCTTATTTTTTACTTTCTTTAATATATTTGAATCAACATAAGGACCTTTTTTAATACTACGCGACATTTTATAAGTTTAACCATTTAAAAATTACTACTTTTTGGCTTTTCTTCTTTGAAGAATGTATTTATCACTGGCTTTTTTCTTCTTTCGGGTTTTAACGCCTAAAGCATGTTTTCCCCATGGGGTTTTGGGGTACTTTAAGCCAATCGGTTGGTTCCCTTCCCCTCCACCATGCGGATGATCCGCCGGATTCATTACCTTACCCCTAACATGGGGTTTTTTGCCCATCAATCTGTTTCTGCCGGCTTTGCCGATTCTGATAGCATTGTTTTGAATATTGGAAATCTGACCAATTGTAGCGTAACCGGTTTCCTTAACCAGTCTTATTTCTCCGGAGGGAATTTTTAATTGAGCAAAACCACCTTCGCACCCCATTATTTTGGCAAAAGCTCCCGCTGATCGAGCCATTATACCTCCGGAGCCCGGATAAAGCTCAATATTACAAATCAAAGTCCCTGTCGGTATTCTGTTGATCCGGGTTCGATTCCCCTCTTTTATCTCCACCTTTTCTCCAACTTTAATCTGCATGTCTTTTTTCATATTTTCAGTGGCCAAAAAATAATATTTTTTATCCTCTTTATCACCTACCAAGGCAATAAAAGCGCTTCTGGTAGGATCTTTTTGAACGCTTAAAATTTTATATGAACCTTCTTTTTGTTTAAAGTCAATAATTCTAAGCTTCTTTTTAGCTCCACCACCCCGATTTCTGACAGACATTCTGCCGCTTTTCATTCTTCCGGACCTTTTTTTATAGCTCTTAGTTAAAGGCTTGTAAGGCTTGGCTTTTTTATCCACATTCTCCCCATAAACATAGGATAACATTCTTTTGCCTCTATTTTTAATCTTTTTAACTACCAACATAATAAATAAATCTTATGAATTTATGGAATATCCTTTCTTTAAAGTAATAATCGCCTTTTTCCAGGAAATTCTTTTTCCCCAGGTCAATCCAAAGCGTTTCTTTTTAGGCTTATAATTAATTATATTTACATTATCCACTTCCACCGAATAATAATCTTGAATCGCTTCTTTAATCTGATTCTTATTGGCTTTTTTGTTCACTCTAAAAGTATACTTACCATTTTGCTTTTGATTTAAACTTTTTTCTGTATCCATAACCTCTAAAATAAATCTATAAGCTTGAAAGGCTTTTTTCTTGCTTTTTTTAAATTTGGACTTTTTTGCTTTTGAGCTTTTTTTGCTTTTTTTTAATCTTTCTTGAGATTTGGGAGCTTTGGTCTTTTTGCCTGTCTTTTCTTTGTCTTGAGCAACTTTATTTTTGGAAGAGGTTTTTTTCTTGTCTGAATCGGAAACTTTCCCCTTGGTTTTTGAGGATTTACTCGAATCTTTCTGCTTTTGCTTTTTTATTCCAAATTTTTCAAAAATGCTTGACATAACAACAATTATAATAATTACTTAGTCTTTTTAATAGACTTGGGGTTCTTTTTTTTAGCCTTATCTTGAAGTTTATTATCCTGATTTCTTGACTTTTTTTGTTCTTTTGACCTGCTTTTATCTTGATCAATATTTTTCTTCTCCTTATTTTTTTCCTTTTGAGAATATTTATCCATATAATATTGAACAGCTGCTTGATCAAAATAAACAAATTTATAATTCAACAAATCAAGACAACAAATCTGACCGGCTAAGCGATATTTACTAAACTTAATATTATTTAAAGATTTTTCCAAATTTTCATTTCTTTCTTTGGTAATAACAAAGGTTTTTTTATCAAAAGTCTTTAATTTCTTAAACAAACCGGCCATTTTTTTGGTATCGGGCCTATCCAATTTAAAATCGTTAACAATCTTTATTTCATTATCCTTTAATTTAGCGGATAAAATACTTAAAAAAGCCTTTTTCTTCATTTTTTTGTTAATCTTTTTTTTGAAATTTCTGCTGTTTCTGGGTCCAAAAATAATTCCCCCGCCCCTAAAGATAGGGTTTCTGATAGATCCGGTCCTGGCATTGCCGGTTCCTTTTTGCCTCCAGGGTTTTCTTCCTCCCCCTCTTACTTCAGATTTAATTTTGGTGTGCGCAATGGGTCTTCTCTTATTGGAAGCAAGACTAACAGCCACTTGATATACCAAATCATGGTTAATAGCTAAATCAAAAATTTCTTTTTTTAAATCAATATCCTTGAGTTTTTTTGATTCCAGATTGTATAAAGGCTGCTTCATATCAAAATTTAACTGTTAATTTTTTCAATATAAACTTTTCTCCCCCGGGATCCTGGAATAGAACCGGAAATTAATAATTCCTGCTCTTTCTCTCTTACTTGCATAATTCGTAAATTCTTAATGGAGACTTGTTTAAAACCCATCCGACCCGCCATTTTTTTACCTTTCATTACATGTTGGGGAAAGGCACTGCCGATAGCACCTGTTTGCCTTAAATCATGACGATGGCCATGAGTGGCGATACCTCCTTTAAAACCGTGTCTTTTTACCACTCCCTGAAATCCTTTTCCTTTGCTTTTAGCGGTTACCTTAACTTTATCGTTTTGCTTAAACAAATTAACCGATACTTCCTGATCTTGTTTAAATTGATCCAGATTTTTTCCTCTGTATTCTTTGATATTTTCATCATTGCCAACAACTACAGCCTGATAACCATCTTTAGCTGCCTCTTTGATCTTGATCACCTTTAAAGGAGCGCACTTAACTCGAGTTACAGGATAAACATTCCCTTTTTCATCCCAAACCTGACTCATATCGATTTTTTCTCCTATTATAAACATTTGATAAAAAAAATATTAATAATGATTATTTAGTGTTGCCGATTAATTCAAGTAAATCCAATCATCGATATTCTCTTGCATACAGGGATTATTTAATAAATCCAACTTGCCCTTTCTTTGATTTTTAAAAAATGATTTTTAAAAAATTTACAAATCCTAAATTTAAAAGCTACACCAATTTAAAATTTTTGCAAGGATTAAAATAAAGACAGGTAAAACTGCCTTTATTTTATCAATTAACAGGCAAAAATATATTAAATAAAATTCCCAACAGACAAAAATTACATTTTGACCTCAATATTGACTCCCGCCGGTAAATCAAGATTTACCAGAGACTCAACCGTTTGAGGGGAATAATCTTCAATATCAAGCAGTCTTTTATGGGTTCTCATTTCGTATTGATCCTTGGCATATTTATGCTTAAAGGTGGAGCGATTAACGGTAAACTTCCTGATTACCGTGGGTAATGGAACAGGTCCAATAACTTTTGCTCCAGTTCTTTGAGCCGTATCAATAATCTGCATTGTTGATTGATCAATAACTCGATGATCATACCCTTTAATTTTTATCCTTATTCTGGATTTTTCTTCCTCTTGAGCTTTCTTTGGTGCCATTTATAAAAATATTTTTAAAAAACAATTATTATTTAATCACTTTGGTTACCACTCCGGCTCCCACAGTTCTTCCTCCTTCTCTAATAGCAAATCTCATTTCCTTTTCCATGGCAACATTGGAAACCAATTTTACCTTAATACTGACCGTGTCTCCCGGCATAACCATTTCAGTTCCTTCCGGTAAAGTAACCTCTCCTGTAACATCAGTAGTCCTGACATAGAATTGAGGTTTATAACCAGTAAAAAATGGAGTGTGTCTACCGCCTTCCTCTTTGGTTAATACATATACTTCCGCTTCAAATTCACTGTGAGGAGTAATGGAACCGGGTTTGGCTAATACCTGGCCTCTTTCCACATCTTCCTTTTTTATTCCGCGAAGCAAAATTCCGGCATTGTCTCCGGCCTGACCTCTGTCAAGTTCTTTATTAAACATTTCCACTCCGGTAACTACAGTTTTTTGAGTATCTTTTAAACCGACAATTTCCACTTCCTCATTTACATTTACAACGCCTCTTTCGATTCTTCCGGTAACAACGGTTCCTCTACCTTCTATGGTGAAAATATCCTCAATGGGCATTAAGAAAGGTTTATCAATATCTCTTTCCGGTTCCGGGATTTTTTCATCAAGCGCTTCTACCAAATTTAAAACCGCCTTAACATTTTCATCATCTTTATCTTTAGCTTCAAGAGCCTTTAAAGCGGAACCTTTAATAATCGCGGCATTGTCCCCGTCAAACTCATATTTGTTCAACAACTCTCTGATTTCGCTTTCCACTAATTCAAGTAATTCCGGATCATCAACCTGGTCCACTTTGTTTAAAAACACCACAATTGAAGGTACGCCCACTTGTCTGGCTAAAAGTAGATGTTCTCTGGTTTGGGGCATTGGTCCGTCAGCGGCGGAAACCACCAAGATGGAACCATCCATTTGAGCGGCTCCGGTAATCATATTTTTAATATAATCGGCGTGTCCGGGACAGTCTACATGAGCATAATGTCTTTTCTCGGATTCATATTCCACATGCGCGGTGGCAATAGTGATTCCTCTTTCTTTTTCTTCCGGAGCGGCGTCGATTTGATCCACTCCTTTTTCGGTAACTTTTTTACCGACAATTTTAAGGCTATGCAAGATAGCGGCGGTCAAAGTTGTTTTACCATGATCAACATGACCTATGGTTCCTACATTTACATGTGGTTTACTTCTATCAAATTTTTCAGACATTTTTAAAATTCCTTTTAAAGACCAACCCCAACTTTATAATTTAAAAAGTTGAGTTTTATCCAGCCGGCCTTTTTTAGTTAACTACTTATTTTATTAATTTTATTGATTCTTTAAGATTATATAAAAAATAACTTCATTTGGAAAAAATCAAAAGAAGCTTATATAAATGATTTTCTATTAATTATTAATAACGAAAATTTCATATAAAGTCAAGAGTGCTTGGACTAATTGAAAGTTTGTTTTATAGTACCGCTCTTAAAGGTGGTTCTACAATACGAATTCCAATATTAAGTTCTTAAATTCCATTGTTCAAAACCCAAAACCCACCCTTGTAATTTTAAATCCTATTAAATAAAATATTCCGTATAATAAAATGACCCTGGTCAGATCCGAATAAATCATAACTAACTTATAATAATGCCACTTATTCGGATATTTTAACATGTATTACAAAAGCATATCCATAAATTTATTAAACTTTTTTGTTTTTTTCCCAAAAATCCTCTAAAATATTGGCGGTTTGAGCGCAGAAAACATCAAAAAAATAAAGATCTTGAGTGGAAAAAGCCTCTTTTTTTCTAAATCCAAAAAATAAACACCCGGACAATTCTCCCTTGGAAATTAAAGGCAAAAGGATAAATTGTTTGAGTTTATCCTGATTACAAAACATTTTCAAAGAATAATCAGCGGAAAACCCTTGAATTCTTACCTTGTTTTTTACAAAATCCTTTAAATAATCAGGAGTTTTGGGTTTGATTAAAAAATAGCTGGGGATATTATCATTCTCATTTTTCACCGGCCTTTCTCTAATAAGTTGAATGAATTTTTTATTCTCTTTATCAAATTGATAAATAGCACAGTAATCAGCTCCGGATATTTCATAAGCCGAAGTTAAAATAAACTTATACACCTTTTTCTTGTTTTTGCTTTCATCTACTTTTAAATTCAATAATATAGCAAGTTTTCTATTTATCACCCCCAAATGCTTATAAGACTCCAACAATCTTTTCTCAGATTTTCTTTGCTCGCTAATGTCGGTTACTATTAAAATCATCCCTATAATCCGACCGGCTTTATCTTTCTTAAAGTTCCAGTCAAATCTAAGTTCCATTGATTCCTTTTTTTGAGTCTTAAAGCTTGAAAAAAAACTTTTAGGATTGAACTTTTTATCAAAAATATTTTGGATATTTAATTTTAATTCCGTTTTTATTCTTTCGCTTTGAGCCATTTGCCAAAGTTTTTTAGAAATACAGCTTTGTTTGGATTTAAGTTTTAATAATTCCAAATAACGATCATTGCAAAACATAATCCTTCCTTTTTTGTTTATTTCAACTATTCCATAAGGAATAGCTTCAATAAGTTCGCGGTATTTTTTGTTTGATTTTTCCAGCATAAACTGGGCTTTTTTTCGAGCGCTTATATCTTCCATAAGGGCTTCCACTCCAATCATCTGGTTTTTGTTTTTTTCGTCATACAATGGCTTTATGTGATAACTAAAATAAATTTTTTTACCCCATTTTGAAGTATAAGGTCTTTGACCAATTACGGGCTTGTGAGTTTTAATGCATTTTTTAAAATCCTGAGAAATTCCGGCTTTTACCAAAAACGGGAAAGTAAGGATATTTATTTTTTTAGTTTCCTTAGCTGAAGGAGAACCCAAAATATTTAACAATTTAGTGTTAACCTCCATTATCCTGCCCTTTAAATCAACTGAGATAATACCAATGGGAGCGTTCTCCATCAACATTCTATATTTTTTTTCGCTTTCCATAAGATCCTTAAGAATCTGTTTTCTGTCGGTAATATCCAATATTACCCCTACCAATCCTTTAATTTTGCCTTTGGCGTCTCTAAAAACCGCCTTATTAAAAATAACATCATGGTTTTTCCGATCAGCAAATTGCACTTTTGATTCATAAACTTGCACTCCGCCTTTTTTGATTAGATCCAAATCTTTTTTATGATAAACTTCAGCTAATTTTCTGGGTATTCTTTTAGCAAAATCAAAAACGGTTTTTCCCTTAATATTGTTTCTGTCGGAATTTAAAATTCTATCAGCAAATACTTGATTGCAACCTAAATAACGCCCTTTTTCATCTTTATAAAAAATGGGGCTGGGGATGGTATCGATTAAAATTTCCAAAAATTTTTTTTGATCCTTAATTTCCTCAACAGCTCTTTCTTTTTCAGTAATATCCCTGCCTCTGGCTTGAATTTCTATCAGATTGCCTTTTTTATCAAATTTGGGAAAACTAACCCATTCAATCCAAATATCTTCTTTGGTTTTGCTTTGAAATCTGTCTTTGCAAATCACAAAATCTTTGGTTTTTTTAAGATTTTTGATAAAATTTGAGAATTCTTTTTTTTGGTACTTCTTATTAAAATCAAGTAGTTTTTTCCCCAATAAATCATGTTTTTGTTTAGTAAAAAGTTTAGCGTACCTTGAGTTAATAAAAGTTATAGTTGAATCCGGCAGATAGTGACAAACAAATTGGCTTTTACTTTGAATAAGATTTTTTTGATTATTGCCGTTTCGATTTGTTTCTAAAAAAACATTTTTAACAAAATTCATTTTAATATATTCAAATTTAGGAATTTCATTATGCTCAAAAACAGTTAAAAAATCAAGGGAATTTCTTTGTTGCTCGGTCCCCCATTTATAAATTTTACTCCTATTTTCAAAAAATACTTTTTTTCAAAAACCGGGTGTAAAATTAACAAAATACAGAAATTTAATTTCAAAAAAACAAAATTAAATCTAAATATTACAGTCAATATACACCAATAATTCCTAAATATCTGAACCAAAAATTAATCAAGTTTTGTTTGAACCAGCTCTGGTTATAATCAATAATTAGGCCTATTTGCTTGGAATCTACCCTTTAGAATAAGAATCTTTGCCACCAGATATCTCTTTTTTAGGGGTGAAGGTAATCTGTTTTGTGATTTAAAGTGGTCAAATTATTCATTTAACGGTACTTTTACCATCCAGTAAACTTTCTCCTGTTCTTCTTGCTTAAAAGGACTGGGGGTGGGAGTAGAAACAGGATTTGACTCTTGCTGGCTTAAAGACGCGTTTTCGATTTCACCTTGCTGTTCTTCTTCTTCCTCCTCCTCCTCTTCTTTGGTTATGCTATATCCCACCAGCCAAGGATTTAATTCTTTAATTGCTTTTAGGTTGGAATTATTTTCTTTGGCCCATTCGGACAAGTTTACAATTTCTTCAACCTGAACTTCTATATATTTTGGAAAGCTGTAATAATCCTTTTTATCTAATCGATAGCCATATTTATTGGCATTCTTCATCACTTCTTTTATGGCTAAAATTCTATAAATATATCTGGAAGTCTCCCTGTTTAAATAAAGGTCATAATAATTTTTCACTTCTTGCGTTTCCAAGCTTTTAGAGATATTACCTGGACCCGTATTGTAAGCGGCGGCGGCCAGAGTCCAGTTATCAAACCGATCATATAAATCCTCCAAATAGTCAAGAGCGGCATCGGTTGCTTTTTTAAAATTTCTTCTCTCATCGATTTCATTATTAACAACCAAACCATATTTTTTCGCGGTGGAAGGAATAAATTGCCAGATTCCGGCTGCTCCTTTAGTGCTAATAGCATTATCCACCAAAGCGCTTTCGGCAACAGCCAAATATTTCAAATCCTCCGGCATCCCTCTTTTTTTTAACTGTTCTTCTATATAAGGAAAGTATTTGCCTGATCTTTTTAAATATAAGATATTTTGATAATCATTATTGGAAACTATATGAAAATCTTTTTCCCAGTCCTGCCTTACATAAAACTTATCCAAAGGCGCCTTTTCTGCGCAAAAATTGATCTCTCCAGGGGCTTTTACTGCGATATTTGAATTTTTGTTATAAAATATATTCGATCCAAAACCGCCTCTATCTTTTAAATAAAGTTCATAAGCCAAAAAACCGATCAAACCTAAAGATAACCCGGTGTAAATAATAAATAATAAAATGTTTATAAAATCAAATTTCTTGTTTTTATTATTATTTTTCACAGGAGGCTTTATGTCCATATTCCTGTTGGATGTTTGCGGCGCAGCTGGATTGAAATTCTGGTTTTGAGTTTGATTAAAGTCAGGATTTGAGTTTAAATTCTGATTTTGATCCGGAAAAGAATTCCGGTTTTGATCATCATTAAAAGGATTGGTTGGAAAATTATTCATAAAAATCATTTAATTATTAATAAGTAGTGTAATTTACCCGGTAGCTAACCCTTGCCCCACCGGCTGGTGAGAAACAAGCAAAAAAAATAAACAATTAACAAGCCCTTATATCATATTAAAAATTATGAATCTGGATTCCGTTTTTCTTATCGATCGTTATGAAATTGGAAGGAATATCCGTCCAGCAACCGCTGTTATAATAAGTGACTTTGCCCTTGCTTTTTTTCATCGCATAATGAGTGTGACCGCAAAAAACATAATCGCATCTGTATAGTCTGGCATAAATTAAGGCTGAGTCAGCGACCTTTTGAGAGAGTCTTAACCAGCCTTTACTTTTGTTTTTAATAATAGAGGTAAGCCTTCGATTTTTCAAATCAAGAAGCTGGATAAAAAAGTACAAATAGGAAATAATAAAACTTAAAAAAGCGTTTTTAACCAAAAATCTGTCAAATTGATGACCATGAATGGCAATAAATTTTTTATTGTCAAATTTCCATTTATATTTCTTATAAACTTTTACACCCATTAACAAGGCGGCGATTTTAATCAAACCCAGATCGTGATTGCCTTGAATCCATTTGATTTTAACTTTGGAAGACTGCCTCCCAATATAAGCCAACACCTCCCAATGATCCCGAGCCAAGTCGGTAAAATCCAGACTGTCGAAAATATCGCCCAATAAAATCAGTTTTTTATAAGAATAACTTTCCAGCATCTTTTTAATCGCCTTGGCGCGACAGATCTTACTTCCCAAGTGAAGATCGGATACAATAATTGTATGAGTGGAAATTTTACCCATTTTATTTTTTTAAAAAATACTATATAGTAAAAGCGGGTTTAATTCAACTTTTTAATAAAAATATTTTTTCTATATGTTGAAATAGGCACTGTTTATTTTATAATATCAGATTGTTTTAAAAATATAAATGACTGTTTTTTTTCAAATTATCTTTGCCAGCCTTGGAATCAGCTTCATCTCCTTGATCGGAATCGCCTTTTTTTATATAAACCCCAAAAAAACCGAAAAAATTCTCTACTATCTGGTGGCCTTTTCAGCCGGCGTTCTTTTGGGAAGCGCTTTCTTGCATCTACTTCCTGAGGCTTCCAAAAATTCACAACCAGAAACTCTTTACTCCAATATTCTACTTTCCTTTATTTTTTATTTTATTTTGGAAAAATTGATTTTATGGAGACACTGCCACAAAAAGAATTGTAAAGTTCATTCTTTTGGCTATATGAATTTAATCGGGGATGGAATTCATAATTTTTTAGATGGTTTTATCATAGCCTCAGCCTATTTAGCCGACACTTCGCTTGGAATAATTACCACCCTTGCCGTTTTGTTTCACGAAATTCCCCAAGAAATCTCCGATTTTGGAGTTTTGGTTCACAGTGGTTTTAAAAAAAATAAAGCTTTAATGGTTAATTTTCTAATAGCTCTCACCATAACCGTGGGAGCTGTTTTCGGATTTTTTGCTATAAACAAAAGCCAACAGATTCTTGGTTTAATATTTCCGTTGGCTATTGGCGGTTTTTTATATATCGCTATGTCAGATTTAATTCCGGAAATCAGAAATGAAAAAAGCTTTAAAAAATCAAGTATTATCTTTTTATTTTTCATTTTGGGAATCGGTTTAACTTATCTTGGAAAAATTTTTGAAATTTAAGTAAAATTTTAATATGAAAGACTCGGTGAAAAAATCAAAAATACTGGATATTAACGCCGCTTATTACGGTTATCCTATGGAAAAATTAATGGAACAAGCCGCAAAAGGAATTGCCGAAATTATCGAAAAAAAATTCAAACCTCCTAAAAAAATTGCTTTTTTTTGCGGACCTGGAAATAACGGGGGCGACGGTTTTGCAGCTGCCAGATACTTAGACAAAAAATATTCAATTAAGGTTTATTTGACTCATCCTAAACAAAAAATTAAAACCCAAGAGGCAAAAATCAATTATAAAAAATTCCAAGGCTTTAAACAGGACAATGTGGACCCAAAAAATATTCCAGCAGATTTTGACATTATTGTGGAATGTCTTTTAGGAACAGGAATTAAGGGAAAATTAAAATCCCCTTATTCTGAAATAATCAAAAAGCTAAATCAATTAAAGGCTAAAAAAATCAGTATTGATGTCCCTGCTCCCGGTTTTAATTGGGATTTAAACATATCTTTAATGACTGCCAAAACTCCTGATTCTTTAGTGGTTGATCTAAAAATCCCTCCAAAAATTAAAAATAAAATCGGACCCGGCGAAGTAAAAACCTTGACCAAACCAGAGAAAAAAAGCCATAAAGGCCAAAATGGAGAAATTTTAGTAATAGCTGGGGGGGAAAAATATCACGGCGCGGCTCTGCTTTGCCTTAAAACCGCTTCCAAAATAGCAGATCTGGTTTATTTTTACTCAAATTCTTTTAGCAAAGAACTTTTAAATAAAGTCAAAACAAAGCTTTTTGAATTTATCGCAATCCAAAATAAAGAATTAGACAAAACCCTAAATCGTGTTGATTCAATCTTGATCGGACCGGGTTTGGACAGAACCAAAGAAAATAAGCTGCTTATCAATAAAACTCTTGAAAATTACAAAAGCAAAAAAATAATCTTGGACGCTGAGGCCTTAAAAATGCTTTCCAAAAAAAAGCTTCATAAAAATTGCGTCTTAACTCCCCACGCCAAAGAGTTTGAAAATCTTTTTTCCCAAAAAGCCAACAAAAACAACTGTTTTAAAATGGCTAAAAAATTTGATTGTGTTATAATTTTAAAAGGTAAAATTGATTATGTAGCCAACAAAAAAAATATAAAAGAAAATCATAAAGGTAATGCCGGTATGACTAAAGGCGGAACCGGAGATGTGTTGGCCGGGTTAATAGCGGCTTTTTGTTCCGGAAATGATCCTTTTTATGCCGCCTGTGCCGCGGTTTTCGTAAACGGGCTTGCCGGCGACAGATTAAAGGAAAAAGTTTCCTATTATTACAATGCTTCAGATTTAATTCAAGAAATTCCAAAAACAATAAAATATTGCAAAAATTTATAAAACTTTCTTGAATCAAAAACAAAAATGACAAACAATTTTAAAAAATAGTCGCAATTGACTTTAAGATATTGATTTTATTTAATCCCAACAATGATGATCATCATCCACTAACCATTAATTTTAACTAAATTTAGCCCAAAATAGAAAAATGAAAACCAAATTAACCCAAAAACAATACAACGATGCTTATAAAAAATTAATCAAAAAATCCGAATTGGATGTTGATTTTTTTGTTTTGACTTTTAGCGCCGCTATGATTTGCATCTTAGGACTTCAGGTAAACAGTTTGGGGATTATAATCGGAGCTATGATAATTTCGCCCCTACTTTATCCTATTATCGCCATTCCGGCTTCGATCTTAAAAAAAGATTATAAAAACCTTGCAAATATAATCCTGTTTTTTCTGATATGCTCGACAATTGTATTACTAATTTCTGCATTTGTGGGTTTTCTTTTTCCGGTTAAGAATTTTGATCTTTTCTTTACCAACGAAATTAATCCTTACAAACTGTTTTATTTTTTTATCGCGATTTTTTCCGGATTGGTAGCCAGCTTTAGTTTTTTCTGGCCCAAAGCCCAAGAAGCTTTAACCGGAATCGCAATTTCCATTACCATTCTCCCCCCTATTTGTATGCTTGGAGTTTCGCTTACCAATAACAATCTTTTCTTTTATCCTACTTTGGATATTGCTTTATTAAACATTTCAGGCATCATTCTGGGATCTTTCATTACTTTAATCAGTTTTAGGTTGGCAAATAAAAAAATCAGATAAAAAACCAAACCAGTAAAGGAGCCTTGAAAAAACATCCTAATCGATTAAATCATTGCCTTTTAGGTAATTCAAGATTATTTTATCCACCGCAGGGCAATTTTTATGATAAACATAGTTATGTTTTAAATAATTCAATTCAGCGATTTCATTATCCTGTTTTATTTTACCCTTAAAATCAGCTCTAAAACATTTCATTTGCACTTCAGTACCTTTGGGTTTATTGTAAGCTTGAGCGCGAAAAGTTTGCATATATTCAATGGAGTCGGGAATCAGATCGACTTGCAATTCCTCTTTTACTTCTCTGATTAGCGCTTGTTTATCGCTTTCCCCTGTCTCTCTTTTGCCGCCAGGAACATAAAAAGCAGCTTTACCTTTAGTTCTTGCTCCCAAAACTTTTCTGTTTTTTATGTGAATCCAGGCTAATTTGTCGATTATTTTACTCATTTTACCCGTTATTTTTATCAATAAAAGAAAAACCTCTTTTGATTTTCTTTAATTTTATCTCCTTATGATTAATAGATTCTATTATGTTTTGAAAAATTCTTTTAGTTTCTTTTTTTCCGCTGCAAGTAAAAACATCAAAAGCGGCGTATTTTTTTTCCGGCCAGGTATGCACCGATATATGAGAAGCGGACAAGAGAACATAGCCGGTAACCCCTTGAGGATTGAATTTATAAAAATGTTTTTTTAAAATCCCGGCACTGGATTTTTCCAAACTTTTTTTAAAAACTTTTTTTAAAAATTCAATATCGTCTATTTCTTTTTGCCGGCAGCCGAAAAGCTCAAAAATAAAATGAAGTCCGTTGGGTTGACTGTTTTTCATATTAAGTTAATTAAGGAAAAAAGTTTAAATTCATTGTACAAGATTTCTCTTTTTTTACAATAAAGAACCTTTAAAAATGGTTTATTTTAAAAGAATCTTCAATCTTAGGGTTCTATTTTATTAAACTTATCTCGTCCGATTAAAAGAGCCGCGATCAACAGCAACCCCAAAACAAAAACAGCCGGTAGAGGCTGGATAGTGAAATAATCGACCAGCATCCTTCTTAATAGCTCTATGCTGTAATAAAGCGGATTAACCAAAGCGGTTTTTTGCAAAATCTCCGGTAATTGAGAAACCGGGAACAAGGAGCCCAACAAAAAGAAAAGCGGCATATTAACAAAACTCATAACCGCCGGAAAAGCCTTTAACTTTTAACTTTCTTTTTTTCCATAAACCGAACTGCTTTAAAAGTTTTTTAATTTTGGGACAGTATTGTTTTTTTGCCAAACCATACAAAACCGCGTGGAACTGCATACTTTCCCAGGCCGTTAAGTCCCCGTCCAAACTCGGGTCCTGAAAAATTATGCCAAAGGATTTTCTAACCTTATGAGCCTCTTTTTTAACCGAAAAACCGTTGATTTTAATTTGGCCGCTGTCGGGTTTGAGAATGGTGGTAAGTATTTTTATCGTGGTGATTTACCGGCCCCGTTGGGCCCCAAAAAGCCAAATATCTCTCCTTTTTTGACATTAAAGGAAATGTCGTTTACGGCTTTATATTTTTAAAGCTTTTTTTTCAAATTTTTAATCTTGATAATGTTTTGCATAAAAGGGTTGTTTTTGGGAGGATTTGATCTTTAATGTTAGTGCTTTTTGCTAATTAATCCAAGCTCTTTTTTTATTCTTTTGCTCTTTTCTTCGAAAAGCTTTTTCCAAATCGATCTCAAATTGATTAGCTAAATCGAGTAAATAAATAAGCACATCAGCGAATTCGTCTGAAAGTTTAAACTTTTTAGTCCGGCTGTTCTTTTCTTGATACAAATTTTTATAGTTTCGAATTGCTTTGGCCAGTTCCCCCACTTCCTCTGAAAAAAGCAAAAAGGTTTCCAGTTTATTGTTAGTAAATCCCCTTTCTTTAACCATTTCTTTAACATAGTTTTGAAAATCTTGAAGTTTGGGGTTGGGTTTGAGTTTGGGCATTGGTGAAATTAAAATATTAAAGTTTATAAAAATTGCGATAATTAATTATTTTTATTGAGATTTTTCAATAAACCTCTTGCAAGATAAATTTTCGTTGTAAAATTTTTAGATTTTGTGATAAATTTTTTAAATAATTCTTAAAATCTAGCCATAGCTACAATGATAAAATTTTTTAAAAATTTAGCCAAGAGATTAAAGTCCTAATAAATTAATTTATTTTGTAAGAGTTTTAATATTAACAAACAGTCTCGAGCTTGACAAATAAAAACAGAAGTGAGTTTGCTAAAAATTATATCCAATTCAAATTAATCTTTATGATAAACCAAAAAACTAAATAATAAAACTTTATTACCCCCCCCCCCTTTTTTTTTCGTATCTTTTTTCAACTGGTTATATGTTTTGTTTACAATCAATTTAAGCAAAAATTTTTCTTTTTTTATCAGATTTGTTCTCTATTTAAAATAACTGTACTTAGGTTAAATAAAAAAGCTTATTCATAGAATTTTAATTATCCGATATTTTTTATTAACCCTGCCTTCCCCATCCAAATTCACAATAAAAAAACCGGTCTTGATAATTTCGAATAGCTTTTTTAATATAAGGAATTGTATTTTCAGGAAGAAGGTTTATGTCAAACCAACTCAAATCGTCACATTTGTTTTTTTCCATAATTCTCGGTTCTCCTTTCCACGCTTTTGCGCTAAGAAAAAAATCAATCCTTTCATCTTGTGCCTTTCGATTCATAACCTGCACTACCTCCAGGCTATTTGGAGAAATAATGATCCCCGCTTCTTCCATAGCTTCTCTGGCCATAGCTTGACTTACACTCTCGCCCGGGTCAACATGGCCGGCCACCACACTATAGTTACCATCCTCATAGCCGGTATTAAACCTTCGCAACATTAAAATTTGATTGTCTTTTATCAAAAAAAGATGCACCGCGGTTAAAAGTTTATTTTTGGGCATTTTTATCTAATTAATTATTGTTATTTTAATTTTTGAAATCCAAATCAAGTTAATCCAAAATTCTCTTAAGCCTTAAATTTTTCGAATATTTGTAATAATTATAATCAGATCTCTAACTTACTCCCTTTTTTTAACGAAATACTTCTGGATTTTTTGGAGCATTGTCAATCAGTAAAAAATCTTTAAAACTATTGTACCTTAATTTATTTAAAACAAAATCGGACAAGCCTGCTTTTTTTTGGTTTTTAAAAGCCCAAAATCAAAAAGCGGATAGTTTTGTAAATCTTTATGATAATTCAAGATAATTTATAAATAGACAGTGCTAACTTTTAAACAGTTTCCACTATTGTTTAATTTTTAATCCCCTCTTCTCCATCCTTAATAACTTAAAATGTATAATCAACAAAGGCAAGAGTAAAATTTCGCCAATTATTATGGCGCTTTGAGGAGAAAATTCATCGGCAAAATAACCAATTAAAATCGAAATTACTCCAAAAAATAAACTACCCAAAAAAGTGTTCAAAGAGTCCATAGTAGCCCTTTGTTTTTGGCTGAATTCCCTTTGCATTAAAGTGCTTTTGGCGGTCTGGTCGGTGCCGTAAAAAAAAGAAGAAAAAGACATAAGAATCGGGGAAAAAGCATTGCTTAAAAAAGCCGCCGAAATATTAATGAAGCCTCCGCCAAGCGTTCCTGTCATTAAAGCTTTTATAGGACCAATCTTTTTAAAAACCCTGGAGGAAAACCAAAAACTTAAAAACCCAAATCCAAAAGAAAGAATTTTAGGAATACCCAAAGCCCAAATCGGCCAAAGTGTTTTGTAAAAGGCTGCTTGGAACTGAAAAAGTGATTCTCCAACTGCGAAACTAAACATACTGATGATACTAAGCAGTCTTAATTTTTTATTTTTCAAAAAATTTCTAAAGGCTTCTTTTAAGTGCATAAAGACATTGGAGCTTTTTTTCAAATAAAGGTAAGGATCTGTGATAAAAAAACTGATTATAAAAGAAATAAATTGCGGTATAACCGAAATCCAAATCGCCAAATTAAGTGAATATCCGGCGATTAAGCTGCCTAAAATAGCTGAGATAGCTAAAGCCAACTGAAACATAGCACTGGTTTTTCCCATCATTTCATCGAATAAAGAAATTTTTTTCATCTCTCGCAGAGAATCGTAAAGTAAAGCAGTGTTGTTTCCACTGTAAAAAGACCGGGTTAAGCCTTCAAAAATCCCTCCGGCCGCCAAAAAGAAAAAATTTCCGCCCAAAGCGTAAAGAATAACGGAAATAGTGGAACAAAAAGCTCCCAATACCATAGTTTTTTTACGACCGATAAAATCGGAAAAAATACCGGTAGGAATTTCAAAAATTGAAGATGACACCATGGTTATTGAAAAAACAAGCATAGCCAGAGCATAGGACTCCAGAATTGTTTGAAAATAAATAACCATTATCGCGCTATATAAACGAAAATCACTAAAAAAATTAAACCATGCCAATAATTTAATATTGCGCTTTACCGACATTTATTAAGAGTTAATTTTTTTCCAAGATTACTTAAAATCGACCGAATCTCCTATTTGTTTTAAAAAAAGCTTAATTTTCGATCTCAAATTCTTTTAAAAAGTCCTTATACCCTTTTTCTGACATATTTTCTTTGGGTATGAATTTAAGCGCCGCCGAGTTCATGCAGTATCTTTTTCCGGTGGGATCCGGACCGTCGTTAAAAACATGACCCAAATGATTGTTGGCGTATTTACTTCTTACTTCGGTTCTTGTACCAAGTAAACCTTTGTCTTTTTTATAAATTATATTTTCCTCAACTAAAGGCCGAGTGAAACTGGGCCATCCGGTTCCGGATTTAAATTTATCTTTGGAGATAAATAAAGGCTCTCCGCTTAAAATATCCACATAGATCCCCGGCTTCTTATTGTCCCAATATTGATTTTGAAAAGCTTTTTCCGTTTTTTCCTCCTGGGTCACCTCAAATTCCAGCGCGCTTAATTGTTTTTTTAATTTATCTTTAGAAGGTTTTTGGTAATCGACCCAAAAGCCATTATTTATATCGCTGTTTCTCCCCCAACTGAATTTAAAATTACAGCTTTTGTTTTTATTCCAGATTTTATCTAAAAACTTATCCCGACCGGAATTAAAACGATAAAATTTATACTTGATTTTACTTTTTTTGTAATAATCCTGATGATATTCTTCGGCAGGATAAAAATTTTTATAAGCTAGAATTTCGGTTTTGATTTTTTCATCAAAGCACCTGCTTTTTTCGAGCTTTTCCCTGGAATTCTCGGCTAATTTTTTTTGCTCGTCATTGTGATAAAAAACCGCGCTTTTGTATTGCCTGCCTCGATCCACGAACTGTCCACCATCGTCGGTTGGATCGATCTGCCGCCAGAAAATGTCCAGCAGCTTCTCGTAGCTTATTTGATCGGGGTAATACTTGACTTGAACACTTTCCCGATGGCCGGTTTTTCCGGCTGAGACTTCATCATAACTTGGATTCTCTTCATCACCTCCGCTGTAACCGCTTGTAACTTCGATTACTCCATCTTCTTTTTCAAACGGAGGCTCCATACACCAAAAGCAGCCGCCGGCAAAAGTTGCCAGTTTATAATTTTTATTGTCCGGCTTTTGATTTTTATTCATAACGCTTTGATTAAAATTCAAATTATCTTTAAAGAAAAAAAGCAAAAACAAAATCATTATTATTACAATCCCCACTAAAGATAAAAAAATGGTTTTTTTATTAAAATTTTTCATTGCTTTGTTTTTTAAATATTGAATATTTTCTTTTTTATTTTAACACAAATAAAGTTTGATTTGAGTTTTAAAAATTAATCTTGAAATCGATTTTTTAAAACAATGCTTTTTTGTAAAACAAAAACTCTAAAATCTTTCCTATAAACAATCAATCAGATCATCAAAATATTGTGGATTATTAAGCAGATATTCCATATAGGCAATGTTTTTATCACAATCGCCCTTAAAAAGAAATTTTTCGCTTTCTTCATAATAAAATTCGGCATTACCTTTCCACTGTGATTTTTGACTTCTGGCTTTTGAAAGTTCCCCAAATATATAGGGATCTTTAGCCGCCCATTTTTTAAATATGTCCAAATCTTTTTCAAGCAACTGAAATTTATCCAAAAAATCTTTTATAATAAGGCTTTTGAAAACCGGTTTGAGATTAAAATTGTATTTTTTATTAGAAAAATCCGACAAAAGTTTTATCCAGTATAAAGAAAGGAAATCTTTTTGCTCTTGATTAAAAATATTTTCAAACTCATAAACACAATTTTCAAACTGATTACTTAGCCCAGCAACTTGCCTAAGAAACTCTTTCAAATCTTGCTCATCCTTAAAAAAATTTTCTAAAATTTTTTTGTTTTGGGGGAATTTTTCAGATAGCTTATCGGTGTTTTGAAAAAAATCATCAATCTTGGAAAACGAACTGAACAAAACATTTTTTCCGTTTATTTTTTTTCCATCTGTTTCTATGTTAAGTAACTCAAGCAATCTTTTATGACCTTTTAAATTTTGCTCCAAATTTTTAAGCAAAAAATCTTCTGGAAATGATGGAAATTTTTCAAGAATAGAATTTATTTTTCTAACCGCTCCTGTATATATTTCAAAATCCGGCTTCTTTTTTTCAGGAAAAGGTATTATTTTATCCATAAAGAAAGATTGTTAATTAACTCAACTTACAAAAACAAAAATCAATTGATAAATATTTCCTTTAAAAAATTCAATAAATATTGTTTGAAATTTATAGAAATTTAAATAATTTTAACTTAAATCAAATCTTTTCACAATTTTATAATCAGCGCCTTTTTCGGTTATCGTTGACTCAAAAATAGCATATTCTTTAATTTCTTGAAATAAAGAAATGCTGCTGTTAATATTTTTTTCCAAAAAAGAATCAAAATTTCCGGGATTAAAGCGAGCGATGGTTAAATGAGGCAAAATCTTTCGAAAAACCAAACCAATCTCCAAACATCGGGCCAAATTAACCACCAGTCTATTAAAATTTCTGTTTGGTGGCCCGGTCAGCCAGATCAATCTTGGCTTTCCTCCTACAGGTCCAAAGGAAACTTTATTGAATTCGAGAACTATGGATTTTTGAACAAAATTAAAATTTTTTAATTTCAAGATCAATCTTTCAACTTCCGATTCTCTCCAGGGAGGAATTAAAGTTATATGAAGGTTGGAGGGTTTTATAAAATTTATATTTGAACCCAGGGCTTTATATTCTTGCTGTAACTTTACCACTGAAATTTTAATTTCTTTATTTAAGGGCAAGGCCAAAAAAATCCTTTTTTCTTTTGTTTTCATTGAATTTGATTATCCAATCATTCAGATTATTCATAAATATTATCTTTACCTGATTTGGCCAAAATTTTTCTTTCCTCTTCTGTTTTGGGTTTTCCTTTTTTATTTTTAAAAGTCTCTCCAATCTCGCTGTCAAGTTTTTTTAAAATTTTAAAAGGATGCTCTTTTATATAATTAACCTTAAATCTTTTGTCTATTTTGGAAGCAATTCTTTTGGGTAAGCTTTCCTCAATGTTGCCCAACATATAATCCGGAGAATATAAATAAATACTGTTCACTTTATGCTGCTTTAAAACTTTAGGAAGTCTTTTGTTTAATTCCGATATTAAATCCTTTCTGACTTTTTTATCTTTGTCTTCATAAACAGCTCCACTTTTATAAACCGTGGAAATACCTTTGCCATTTTTCATCCCCCCGGTACCTCCGGTTTCAAAAAATCCCTCTCTGTCTAAATATCCGGGTTTTTCCACTTCAAATTCATCAATTTTTTCTATTTGACCCTCTTTAGCTATATAAAACTCTACCTCAAATTTACTGGTTATTATAAAAAAACCGGTTTTTAATAAAAAATTCGGTAAATTTTTACTGATTTTCATAATAATAGAAATTAATAATTAGCTTTATTAACTAATAATTAGCGCAAACAATACAGTTTTTCCTAAACTGGGGAATGAGTATGACGGGATTAAGCAATATCTGAAAAATCTAAATTAACCGTCTCTGAATCATCAAGTATTATTTTATTAAAACACATCTCAAACAAAATGCAATTTTGATTTTTTTTAAATCATTTCAATTTCGGTTCTCTTTGGCCTATTATTTTGTAAGGTTCCTCAATCCTATTTTTCTAAATCTTTATTTTGCTTTTTTCTTTTAACTTATTTTTTCAAACGCTTGTTTGATTTGAATTAATTTGATATTTGATCTGTGTTTGAGCTAGGGTTTATTGTTCTTTAATAGCTTCTAAGGCTATCTTTTTTACTTAGAGGTAAACTTTTTCATTTTTTTAATACTTTTTCTTTTTCTTGGCATAAAATTTTTCAAATTTAATTATATTAATAAACATTTTTTTCTAAAAAACACAAAAACCCCTTCCAGGGGTTTTTATCACTAATTAAACACAAATTTTCCCAACCTTATATGGTTACCAAACCCGCCAAAGGCAGGTATATCCCTTTTAAGCCCGATTCTATAAAAAATCAAGCTGCCTTTTGCGCACTCTTGCAAAAGGACTTAGGGTTTTTAGACAAGTCCCATCGCTTGTTGAAACACGACTAATCGTGTTTTTATCGAACAAAAATCCGATATCGACCAAAAGTAAATTATTTTTTTAAGCAAAGCTCAAAAAAATAATCGATTTATCTCCCTAGAAAGGAGGTGATCCATCCGCTGATTCCCCAACGGATACCTTGTTACGACTTCACCCCTATCGCTGATCTCTCCGTGGTGCCCCGCTAAAACGGGACGCTTCAGGAGCTACCAACTCTCTTGGTGTGACGGGCGGTGAGTACAAGATCCGGGAACATATTCACCGTGACGTGGCTGATTCACGATTACTAGCGATTCCAGCTTCATGAAGGCGAATTGCAGCCTTCAATCCGAACTTGGACAGAGTTTTTGGGATTAGCTTCACCTTGCGGTTTTGCAACCCTTTGTCTCTGCCATTGTAGCGCCTGTGTCGCCCAGGGTATAAGGACCATGCAGATCTGACGTCATCCCCGCCTTCCTCCCAGTATATCCGGGCAGTCTTGCATGAGAAATTATAACATGCAATAGGGGTTTCGTTCGTTTCCCGACTTAACGGAACACCTCACGGCACGAACTGACGACGACCATGCAACACCTGTCACTACGCCCGAAGGAAGCTCAATTTCTTGAGTTGTCGTAGGATGTCAAGCCCAGGTGAGGTCCCTTGCTTACTGTCAAATTAAACAA
>WJJL01000067.1 GCA_014729725.1 Candidatus Moraniibacteriota bacterium
CCTGTAATTACCGGATTGAGACTTCTCCTATCTTTGGCTGATAAGCTAAATATCCGCCCAAGAGGGTTCGAATGTCTTTAATGTTGTATTTGGCCATTACCCAGCGATCTAATCCCAAACCAAAAGCAAAACCCATCCATTTTTTGGCGTCAATTCCGCTCATTTTCATAACTTTGGGATGAATAATTCCCGCTCCTCCCATTTCAATCCAGCCAACTCCTTTGCACAAAGCGCAGCCCTTGCCTTTACAGTTAAAGCACTGCATGTCCGGACCAACTCCGGGTTCTACCTCCGGATAGTACTTGTTTCTATAGCGCACCACCACATCTTTGCCGTACATTTTTTTAAATAAAGCGGTAAAAGTTCCAAACAAATCTTTGAGGCTTACTTTTTTTTGCACCACCACTCCTTGATATTGGTGAAGAACAAAGTGATTGCTTTTATTTACTTTTTCGTTTCTGTAGGCTCTTCCCGGGCTTACGAATTTAAAAGGAGGATTAAACTGCTCCAAGGCCCTGGCTTCAATAGAAGAAGTTTGAGTTCTCAACAAAAAATCAGGTTCTTCAACATATAAGGTATCTTGCATATCGCGGGCCGGATGATTCAGGGGAACATTTAACCGTTGAAAACAGTATTTATCTTCTTCGATTTCCGGACCATCCATAACGCTATAGCCCATTTTAATAAAAAATTCATTTAAATCGGCAACGGTTTGGCTAATGGGATGAAAATGGCCTATGTCGGGTTTTTTAAAGCTTAATTTTTCAGCTTGTTGTTTTAAGGCCTTTTGTTTGAATTGTTTTTTAAGGGTTTTTTCCTTGGTTTTTAACAATTCCAAGGCCTTGGCTTGAATTTTTTGAGCTTGAATTGCGGCTTGCTTTCTTTTAGATGGCTCCAAATTACCGATACTTTTTAATAGACCTTTAATAATTCCTTTACTGCCTAAATATTGTTTAAAAACAACCCTATAATCCTCGAGAGAGTTTGTTTTTTTTAGCTTTTCTTTTAATTTGTTAATCAAATCTTTTTCCATTTTTAGCAAGCTGAATTATTAAGATTTCTTTACTATAGCTTATTTTTTGCAATTTTCAAGTCAGGGTTTTTTAACCCAGATAGTCTTAACAACCTGGCCGGTAACTTTTATGGCTTGAACTTTTATGGATTGATCTTTGATCTGAACCAGAGAAAACACATCAGAATCTTTTTGATCTTCGTAACGGGCCGAGTTTCCGGTATTTCCGCTTATAATATAGTGGATACCGTTTTTTGCTTGATGTTCAAAAGAGTGCTCATGACCGGAGATGACCAAATCAACATTATATTTTTGAAAAATCCCCAAAAGCCTTGATTGAACTTCTTTTTCACAGCTTAAATCATGGCAGTCCTCGGCCGATTCTTCAAAAAAAGTAACCGGCGGAACATGCATGAAAACTATTTTATTGTTTTTATGAGTTTGTGCCAGATCGTTTTCCAGCCAGTCAAGTTGTTTTTTGTCCAAAGAATATTTATATTTTTCCGGATAAGTGGTCGCAAGAATAGTAAAATGAGTGTTTTTATGATCAAAAGAATGATATAAGATTTTTTCTTCCCCGGGTTTGAATTTTTTGTTCCAAAAAATTTCGTGCCAATAATCAACACAAATCGGTCCGCCCTCTAAGTCGTGCTTGGCTAAAACCAGGTAGTATTTCTGAAAATATCCGTCAATAAGTTTCTTTAGCCCCATTATTCTGCTTTTGTTTTTAATATGATTAACAGCGGTTGTAATTATGTCTCCGGTAAAAACGGCAAAATCGCTATTATAACTTGAAGCCACTTTTAAAACATTAGGCAACTCTTCGTTGTAGCCGGTGGGTTCGTTGTAAGACTCTGAATCGCCGATCACCACAAAAGAAAAACCAGGATCGGGACTCGGTTTTGTTGATATTTGCGGAGCTTCAATCGGTTTTTTGTCAAATATCATCTCTTTTAAGTACTCAAACCATTGGGAGTTTTTCTCTTTTACAACAGCAGCCTTATCATTGCTTTGGATGGGTTTACGGTTTTGGTTTTGCGATGAATGAGTTTTTGTTTCTTTGATTCTGACTTCGGATGTTTTTTGATTTATGGCATTGTCATTATTTTGATTGTTGATAAAATAGAAAAAAGACTTAGCCATTAAAATAGACAACAAAAGCGCGGATAAGATTAAATAAATTTTTTTTCTTGTTTCAGGCATCTTTGTTTTTAAGGGTTCCTTGAATTATTCCAATATTTGTTTTTAAGAAAAAGTTTTTAATTTTCCCAAGGGCGCAAATTCTAAACAAATTAAATTTTAAGTAATTTTTCCCACTTTTATTATATTAGGACTAAATCACTTTGTAAATCTAAAAACAAAAAACAACTAAAATTTTTTTATGAAACAAAAAACTTTATGGCACACCCTGAGCGTCAAAGAAGTTGAAAATAAACTAAAAACCAACCCCCAAAAAGGCTTAACAGAAAAAGAGGCTCAAAAAAGATTAAAGCGATACGGAAAAAATAAGATAAGGCAGGAGGAGGGCTATTCCAAAATTAAAATCTTTTTTTCTCAATTTAAAAGTGCTTTGGTTTTTGTTTTGATTGCTGCTGCGATCATTACTTTTTTGCTTGATGAAAAACTGGACAGTTTAATTATTTCCATAGCTATAATTATAAATGCTGTTTTTGGTTTTTGGGAGGAAAACAAGGTTTCCAAAGTGCTTTTAAAGCTAAAGAAAAGCCTTAAAACCAAGACTCTTGTTTTAAGAGAGGGCTTAAAAAAAGAAATTCTACAAGAAAAGTTAGTTCCCGGCGATATTATTTTATTAGATCCCGGCAGCAAAGTGCCCGCCGACGCAAGAATAATTGAGGAACACGGAATGAAGGTTTCCCAGGCCAACCTTACCGGGGAGTGGATGCCTGAAGAAAAAACCACCGATTCCATGCCTAAAGACACCCCTTTGGCGGATCAGGATAATATGATTTATATGGGTTGTTTAGTTGAGACCGGTGAGGGCAGGGCAATTGTCATTGAAACCGGTGATCGGACGCAAAGCGGGAAGATCGCTACCTTGTTGAGCCAAACCAAAGAAGACCGGAGCCCTTTACAAAAACAATTGGAGCGCCTGGGTAGGTTTATGGCTGTCGCAATTGTTGTTATTTGTATTTTATTATTTGTTGGAGGGGTGTTAAGAGGGGAGGGTCTTTTGATGATGTTTGAAACTTCTGTGGCTGTTGCCGTGGGAGGTATGCCTGAAGCCCTGCCCATTGTGGTTACTGTGATTCTGGCAATTGCCATGGAAAGACTTTTGAAAAAAAAGGGTCTGATAAGAAAATTGAATTCGGTGGAAACCTTAAGCTCCACTTCAATCATTTGTTTGGATAAGACTAAAACCATTACTCAGGGGAAAATGGAGCTGGCCCAAGTGGATTCCACGAACAGAAAACTGGCCTTAAAAATTGCTTCTCTTAGTAATGAAACCATTATTGAAAACCCCAAAGCAGATTATAAAAACTGGATTTTGCACGGCTCTCCTACCGACAGAGCTTTATTAATGGCAGGAACCAAAGAGGGGATTGTAAAAACCAAACTCAAAAAAACCTCCAAGGAAATCGCTAAAAAACGCTTTGATCCCAACAGAAAATATCAAATGAGTTTAAGAAAAGAAAAAAAAGGTCTTTTTTTGTATGTTAGCGGTAGTCCGGAGAGATTGATAGAAAAATCCAAAAATAAGAAGGGCTGGAATGAAAAAATCCAAAAAATGACTGCTAAAGGGTTTAGAGTGGTGGGGGTCGGTTATAAAAAAATACCCAAAAATGCCGATTATAAAGGAAAATTGGATAGTTTTGTTAAAGATATTGAATTTATAGGACTTTTAGCTTTTAAAGACCCGATTAGACCGGGTATAAAAAAAACCATTCGGATTGCTAAAACCGCCGGCTTGCTCCCGGTCATTATTACCGGGGATCACAAAAATACAGCTAGATCCGTAGCCAACGAAATCGGTCTGGAAGTTAAGAAAAATCAGATTATGGAAGGAATAGAGTTGGATAAGTTAACGGAAAAAGAGCTTTTTAAAAAAGTAGATGATATTAAAATTTATGCCAGAAGCGAGCCCAGACATAAAATAAAAATAGTGGAAGCCTGGCAAAAAAAGGGCAATGTGGTGGCGATGGTGGGAGATGGCATTAACGATGCCCCGGCTATCAAGAAAGCTGATATTGGCTTGGCCCAGGGTTCAGGGACCGAAATCGCCAAAGAAGCTTCTGATCTAGTGATTTTAAACGACAGCTTTGAGGTGATTATCCGGGCTATAAAAGAAGGTAGAACCGTTTTGGATAATTTAAGGAAATCGGTCTCCTACATTTTTGCCGACTCCCTTACCTCGATTATTGTAGTGGGTTTTTCCAGAATTATTTTTGGTTGGCCTTTGCCCATTTTACCTGTTCAGCTTTTGTGGAACAATATTATTGAAGACACTTTTCCCACTATTGCTTTTGCTTTTGAACCTTCGGAAAAAGATGTAATGAAACGAAAGCCAAGACCCAAAAACAGCTCCTTTTTAACCAGGGAAATGAAGATATTGATTTTTTTCACCGGGCTTATCGATGAGTTTTTAATTTTGCTTCTATTCTGGTTTAGCTGGAAAATTTTAGGCTATGATTTGGCTCACGCAAGAACTTTGGTTTTTGGAGCGATTTGTATTGATACGGCTTTTATTGTTTTTTCTTATAAGAACTTAAGAAAGAACATCTGGCAGGTTAATCCGTTTAACAATAAATGGTTAAATCTTTCCGCAATTTTGGTTATCGTTTTGTTTATGATTTCGGTATATGTTCCGCTTTTTCAAACATTTTTAGATACAAGACCCATAAATTTGACAGATTGGGCTATGATTACCGGTATTTGTGTTGCAAGTATAATCTCTGTTGAAATCACCAAATGGTTTTTTATTTCCAGAAAAATGATAGAAAAGTAGAAAAAGCTAGAAAAAGCTTGAATTTTTAAAAAGACTGTTGCCAAAACAGTCTTTTTAAATGGTAAATTATACAGTTTAGAAAATTTATGGATTATTGTACAAAATCTATGTTTTCGGAACCTTTTTGTTTAGGACAGCCTTTTTGAGGTAGCTCGATAAAAAAAGTAGTGCCTTTGTCTTTCTGGGATTCAAACCAAATTCTACCGTTTGACTGATTGATGATTGATTTAACAATATAAAGCCCCAGGCCGGTGCCATCGGTTTCTTTTTCCATAACATTATCAGCTCTAAACATTTTTTTAAAGATTTTATCCTGCTGCTCTTCAGGAATTCCGTAGCCGTTATCTTTTATTGTAATAAGGACATTTTCCTTTTTAGGCTCGATTGAAATTTCAATTTTGCCTTTTGGAGGAGTATATTTTACGGAGTTGCTTACCAGATTTAAAAATACAATTCTTATTAGGTTTGGATCAATTATAACTTTGGGGGTTTTTTTGTATTTTTTTACCAATTTTAATTCTTTGTTTTTGATTTGATGAGCCAGCTCCTTGATTGCCGAATCCATAATTTTTGACAAGCTCACATTTTCCGGATCAATAGCTAAGGTTCCAAGTTCTATACGAGAAACATTTAAAAGAGCACTGACCAAATTAGTCATGCGTTTGGTGCTGGAAAAAATTTCATTCATATAGGATCTTTGCTCTCTGGTAATTTTCCCGGCATCTTCGTTTAACAGCATTTCAATATACCAGTTAATCGAAGCCAAAGGGGTTCTTAATTGATGAGAAGCTAAAGATATCATCTCGGTTTTAGCTCTATCCAGCTCCCTTTCTTTGGTGGCGTCCCTAAAAACCACGACACAACCCATTATTTCATCCTTGTGATTTTTTAAGGGAGCGGCACTATCGGCAATAGGAATATATTGATTGTTTTTGTTTTTTAGTAAAGCATCGTTGGTAATGGTTTGACTTTTCCCGGTTTTTAGAACTTCTTTTATGAAATCTTTTTTTAAAGGGTTGTTTTTTTCAAGGGTTAGTCTGAAAATTTTACTGTAGTGTTTGCCGATAGCATCTTTTTGCGTAAACCCTGAAAGTTTTTGGTTGATCAAATTAAAATTTCCTTATGACATTTGAAAATTAAAGGTAGTTGTTTTTTGTAGCTTTAATGTTCAAGAAAAGCCCACTTTTTGTTTAATACGGCTTCATTATTAGTTTTTAACTTTTTTGATCACTAAAAAATTCTACCAATAAGCCGCAGGGTATGGACAATAAGATGATATGGAAAGATAAAACCAAGGAATATTGCCAGCCAAAATAGTAAATTAAAGCTGGGAAAAAGGGGATTTTGACATTTCGATTATATAAAAAGATAGCGATGAACTTATCACTCATGCCTTTATTTTTTAACTGCTAAATAGCCAACGACAACTAAAATCAAAAATTTTGTTTTATTGTTAAGTTTTTTCATAAAAGCTTTAGGGTGTAAACAATTAAAAAGGCGATTAAAATCGCAAAAACTAAATTAGGACCTCTTTCATTATCTGTAAGCAAATTTAACGATCCCATGTTTATGGCTTCTTTAATATAAACACCAAAAACATCATCACGATCTCCTTTAAAATCAAAATCA
>WJJL01000068.1 GCA_014729725.1 Candidatus Moraniibacteriota bacterium
ACGTCAGCGATAACTATAATCGTTCTAAGGTAGCGAATTTCCTTGTCTGGTAAATTCAGACCTGCACGAATGGGGTAACGACTTGGGGACTGTCTCAACGTGGGACCCGGTGAAATTGCATTAGCGGTAAAGATGCCGTTTACCTGTGGAAAGACGGAAAGACCCCGTGGAGCTTTACTACAGCTTGACATTGGTTTGTATGATTTAGTGCTCAGTATAGGTGGGAGGCTTTGATGTTTGTCCTTTGGGACAAGCGGAGCCAACAGTGAGATACCACCCTCTGAATTATATAAATCTAACCTTGAACCGAGATTTGGGAATCTGGATGCCCAGAAACCCAAATCCCGGTTCGGGGACAGTGTCTGGTGGGTAGTTTGAGTGGGGCGCTCGACTCCTAAATAGTAACGGAGTCGCTCACAAAGGTCGGCTAGGTCCGGATGGAAATCGGGCCGATAGCACAAAAGCAGATGCCGGCTTTACTGCAAGACTCGTAAGTCGCGCAGTCACGAAAGTGGGATTTAGTGATCCGACCGTTGGTCGTAGGACCGCGGAAGCTCAGCAGATAAAAGTTACCCCGGGGATAACAGAGTGGTAGCCTCCGATAGCTCATATAGACGAGGCTGTTCGCTACCTCGATGTCGGCTCAATTTTAGGGTCGAATACCGCGGCAACGCGGTATTAGTACACTGGCTAATAACGGTGAAATCCTTTATATGCACCCAGAAAATAAAGGACAATACCGTGGGAAGTCGGTTGATTTTATTAATAAAATCAACTTGACCCCGTAACGACTGATTCCATCTTGGAAGAGATAGGAGGTACCTGATAATCAGGAATTAAACTTCTATAATACGCCAGCCCCGTTAAATCTTTGTTTGTCAGGATTTTAACGGGTGAAGATATAGTCTATACCATTAGTAATAATGGAGTAATATGCATCACATCCTGGTGCCGGAGCAGGTGCCAAGGGTTTGGCTGTTCGCCAATTAAAGTGGTACGCGAGCTGGGTTCAGACCGTCGTGAGACAGGTTGGTCCCTATCTTCCACAGGTGCGAGAAGGCTTGAGGGATGTCACTCCTAGTACGAGAGGACCGGAGTGAACCGACCTCTGGTGTACCAGCTGTTCCTGCCAAGGGCATTGCTGGGTAGCTATAGTCGGGTGTGGATAAGCGCTGAAAGCATATAAGCGCGAAGCCCAGCCCAAGATTAGGCCTAGATCTCCTCAAAGACTATGAGGTTGATAGGATGCAGGTGTAAGCGCGGTAACGTGTTCAGCCGAGCATTACTAATAGATCGTTTCCGCAATATGTTTGTTTTTAACTAGTTTTTTAGTGATTAAAATAGGACTTACGCACTTGGTAAATTTTTAGAGAAAATATTTGGTTTTTTGGTAAACTCCGCTTAATTGGCGGAGGCATTTTACAAAAATTTTAGTTTTTCTACAAAATTTCCCCAGGTGCGTAAGTCCTAATAATGAAACTTATAGGGCAGTTAGTCCTCCGAACAAAAAAAGGCCTGAACAGGTCTTTTTTTGTTTGGATTATAAATTTTCAATAAAGCGATAGCATCATTTGTCCGGGGTTTAGGCCTAATCCTCCACGGACCGGTAGAGGAAGGTTTTTGTTTCAAGAAAAACAAACTCTTGGCAGGCTTATCAATAAGGTTTCTTTTATTGATTTTTTGATTTATACTTCTATCATTGATTAAGGATCTAAAATTTATTATGTTTATGGGATTACTGTTGATAAAGCAATTTCACGAAATTTAAAATTATAAGAAGAATTCAAATTAAATAGTATTAACAATTAATTCTATAACGAAATGAAAATAAAATTAAACCTTTTCGAAATTTTAGTTTTTGGAGTAACGGAGTTGGTTTTTTTTAGTTTGATTTTAGCTTTAATGGGTGTTTTTTATAAAGCTTTAATCATTTTTATTTTAGTTATGGAGGGTGTTGTTTTAATTTACTTATTAAAAAAGAAAATCATTATTATCGAAAAAATGAAAAAGTTTGATTTTATGGTTTTAATTTTTTTGATAATTGTTTCGTTGACTTATACTCTTTCAGTGGAACCTACCATTTATGGAGGCAGGGATGAAGGTTCTTTTACCGCTTCCGGAGTTTTGCTTGCGAAAAATCATGGTTTAGTGCACAGCGATAATCTGATCACCCAGTTCGGATCTATTTATCAAAATGGGAAAGCCCTAAATTTTCCCGGCTTTTACTATCACACCGGCGATTCGATAAAGTCACAATTTTTACCGGGTTTTTTCACTTGGATTGGGGTTAATTATTCAATATTTTCTTTTTCAGGTCTTCGGCTGATTAATTTTTTACCGTTGATAATTTTTGGCTTCAGCTTTTATTTGGTTTTAAAAAACTTAACCCAAAACAAAATTTATTCTTTGTTAGGCCTTTTGATTTTGCTTACCTTTCCGGTCATTTTTATTTTATTTAAATTTTCTTTGTCGGAAATTTTTTTCGCTTCCTTTTTGTGGTTTAGTATTTACTTGTTAATCAAATACTTTAAAAATAAGTCATATATTAATTATTTTTTGGCTGTTTATTCTCTAATTTTGCTGCCCTTTATTAGAATTGAGGCTGTTATTATTATCCCTTTGGTTTTTTTACTTTTTTTGATTTTTGATTTCGCCAATTTTAGGAACAAAAAGTATTATTATTTGTTTTTAATTCCGATTGCGGCAATTATTATATCGATTTTTACCAGCCCTAACTTTTTCATTGATACTTTTAAAGGGGTGCTTGAGGTGGAAAACAATACTGAACAAAGCGATGACGCATTGCTGGGCGAAGAAGGATTTTCTTTTATCCCTGACGACTGGGAGGATTTTTATTTACCCAAAGTACTTTTAAATTACGGGGTGTTGCCCTTGTTGATAATTTTTATTATTGAGATTTTGGCGAGACTTAAAAGGTTATTGCAAAATTTTAAAATTTCCAAAAATAATTTTTTTCAACATCTTAATAAAATTTCCAAAAAAGATAAGCTCAAATTGGTTCCCTTTATTGTTCTTGGTTTGACTTTTTATTATATAATTGATCCCAATATTAGCAACGATCACCCCTGGATGCTGCGGCGTTTTGCTTTTTCCGTTATTCCGGCCAGCCTTGTTTATTCTTTAATATTTTTTAAAAATATAAAATTAAGAAATATTTTAGGATTTATTTTCTTTTCGGGTATTATGGCCTATAATATTTATTTGATTATCCCTTTTTGGAATTTTTCTCAAAATCAGGGCTTATATGAAGACTTCCAAAAACTTTCCAGCCGCTTCGATCAAGATGATTTAGTTTTGGTAAGCCAGCAGTCATCCGCAAGCCAATGGTCTTTGTTATCGGAGCCGCTTAGAATTTTTGAAGGCTTAGAGGCGGTTTATTTTTTTAATCCCAATGACTTAAAAAAACTTGATTTGCAAGATTTTGATAAGGTTTATTTGTTGGCTCAAAAGAAGGAATTAGATTTATATCAGGAAATTGTGGATAAAAAAGCTTCCGGTTATAATTTGGATTATAAAATTGTTAAGCCTTTAAAAAGCCCCTTTGCCAAGCCTCAAATTCAACAGATTTCCATGGAAGGGAACATTTATTTGATAAAGAAATAAATCAGATTATCTATGAAAAAAATCAAAAAAATTGGAATTTTCGGTTTCGGCAATATGGGGCAGGCGATTTTTAAATTGCTTAAAAACCGTAGGGATTTTGATTTTTTTGTTTATTCGCATAAACCTAAAAAGTTAAAAGAAATTCATTATCTTGAAACTTTGGAAGGGCTTTTAAAAAAATGTGATTTGATTTTTATTTGCATCAAACCGCAGGATTTTAAAAGTTTATTTTTGCATCACAAAGGGATAAGTGCCCAAAGTAAAAATAAAATTGTTGTTTCCATAATGGCGGGAATTAAATCAAACCGGATTAAACAGTTTTTTAAAAATTGTAGAGCTATTAGGACAATGCCCAATTTAAACCTGGTTATAGGAGAAGGAGTGCTCGGCTGGCATGCCAAAAAAAAATATTTTTCCCCTGTTGAATTAAAGGAGATTGAGTTTATATTTTCCAGGTTTGGTAAAAATTTTTTTGTATCAAATGAAGATGATCTCAATTCCATTACCGCAATTGCCGGTTCCGGCCCGGCTTATGCCGCTTTATTTACAGATTCTTTAATCAAAGCCGGAATAAAAACAGGTTTAAGTGAAAACAAAACAAAGAAAATGGTTTTTAAAGTTTTGAGTGGAACAATAAAATATCTGCAGTCAAATAAAATCGACCCTGAAAAATTTATCGAAAAAGTAACCTCTAAAGGAGGCGTAACCGAAGCCGCTTTGAATGAGCTAAACAGTAAAGAGTTTAAAAAATCTTGGGAAAGAGCAATAAAAGCGGCGGTTAAAAGAGCCAAAGAATTATCCGGTTAATAAATAGCTCTAGTTGTTTGGGGTTTATCCCTTGAAATAAGTCTATCCCTCAATTAAATTTTTTTATGAAAAAAAGTCAACTTTTAAAAAAAATCAGCCAAACTAAAAAAAGCTCCCAAAGCTTAACTGATGTAAAAGCCTCTCAAAGAAAAAAAATTATTTTGGATATTGCCGATAGATTGGAAAAAAATGTTTCCAAAATAATTAAAGCCAACAAGCAGGATATAAAAGAGCAAGAAGCTTTAAAAAAACCTTTTGGCTTTATAGAAAGAATGATTTTGGATAAAGCTAAAATTTTGGATTTAAGTCGATCTCTAAGAGAAATTGCTCAAATGAAGGATGTGGTTTTTTCTGTTTTGGATAAAAAAACCAGACCAAGTTCAATTAAAATCAAAAAAGTAAGGGTTCCTTTGGGGCTTATTGCTATTATTTACGAATCCAGACCCAATGTTACTGTGGAAAGTTTTATTCTTTGTTTTAAAAGCGCCAATGCCGTTATTTTAAAGGCAGGCAGAGAAATCGCTCAGACCAATAAGGTTTTTATCTCCCTTATCAAAAAAGTTTTAAAAGATAATCAACTTGATCCTAAAATAGTTTTGGATTTGAGTTTAATTGAAAGAGATTTGGTAAAGGAGCTTTTGGTAAATGAAAATATAGATTGTCTGATCCCCAGAGGCGGGAAAGGCTTGATTGATTTTGTTAAACAGCAAGCCAAGGTTCCGGTAATAGAGACCGGTGCTTCAGTGGTTCATACTTATATCGATCAAGATGCCAATTTAAATTTGGCTCAAAAAGTGGTTCTAAACGCTAAAACCAGAAGAGTTTCCATTTGCAACGCTTTGGATGTTTTATTAATTGATAAAGCTATTTATAAAAAAATCTTGAAAAAAATCACTCCTTCTTTAAAGAAAAAAAAAGTGGAAATCAGAGCGGATAGGTCAAGTTTTGATTTTTTAAAAAAGTTAGATTATCCTAGATTAAAAAAGGCAAAACCGGGCGATTTTGATAGTGAATTTTTGGATTATATTCTAACTGTAAAACTGGTTAATGATTTTTCCCAGGCTTTAGACCACATTCAAAAACATAGTTTAGGTCATAGTGAGGCTGTAATTACCGAATCATTGGCAAAAGCCCGGAAGTTTTTTAAAAAAATTGACGCTGCCTGTCTTTATTGGAATACATCTACCCAATTTAGTGACGGCGCTCAATTCGGTTTAGGAGGGGAAATTGGGATTAGTACTCAAAAATTGCACGCCAGGGGACCGTTTTCCTTTGAATCGCTGACAACTTATAAATATTTAATAAAAAGCCCGGGCGCGGTAAGAAAATAAAGTTATAAAGTTATGGGAGAAATAATTGATTTAGAAAAATGGAAAAACGAAAAGGGTTATCCTTCAACAGAAAAACAAAACCTTCAAGAAATTTGTAAGGAAATTTTTGATATTAAAGAAAAAATACGGATTTTGGAACAAGAGATTGCATCAAAAAAACAAAAATTGGAAAAAATAACACC
>WJJL01000069.1 GCA_014729725.1 Candidatus Moraniibacteriota bacterium
ACTTCTTTTGCCGCTCCTGCATAGGCGTAGCTTTCCAACAGATTCTTCCAATCTTCCAATTCCTCCAACGATTTATCTTTGAACAGTTCCATTACTTCTTTTGCCGCTCCTCCTCTTGCGCACCTTTGCAAGACGCTTTTCCAATTCTCTAATTGATCCAACTGTTTGCCTTTAAATAGCTCCATTACTTCTTTTGCCGCTCCTGCATAGGCGTAGCTTTCCAACAGATTCTTCCAATCTTCCAATTCCTCCAACGATTTATCTTTGAACAGTTCCATTACTTGTTTTGCCACTCCCCAACTTGCGCACCTTTGCAAGACGCCTTTCCAATCTTCTAACTGATCCAACTGTTTGCCTTTGAATAGTTCCATTACTTCTTTTGCCGCTCCTCCTAGGGCGCAGCTTCCCAACAGATTCTTCCAATCTTTCAATTCCTCCAACGATTTATCTTTGAACAGTTCCATTACTTCTTTTGCCGCTCCCCAACTTGCACACCTTTGCAAGACGCCTTCCCAATCTTCTAACTGATCCAACGATTTATCTTTGAACAGTTCCATTACTTGTTTTGCCGCTTCACGTCTTGCGCAAATTTCCAAGAGGTCATCCCAATCTTTCAATTCCTCCAACGGTTTGTCTTTGAATAGTTCCACTACTTCTTTTGCCGTATTTTCATTAACGAGTTTAAATAAAAAATCTTTAATTTCTTCATCTTTTTCCTTTACTAAATTTTCCTCTTTGATCTTTCTAAAAATCCTTTTCCTGAATTCGGGATAATGATAAATAGATCTGTCAACTTCTAAAAAAGAAGGATCAACGACTTTCCATTTTTCTTCAATCTTTTTTGAAAAATTTTCCCTTATAGAATCAAATGTTTCCATATCCGGCACCTGCTCTTGTTTTAAATACATAAAAAATATAAATATTTAAAATTGAAAAAAATTGCATAAATTCTCAGCAAATAGCACTCCGGATAAAATATTATTTTTTCTTGCTCTTTAAATAATAATAGAAACTGTCAGCCAAAGCCTGCCAGCTGGCTTCAATAATGTCGTCGGAAACCCCGATAGTAGTCCAGATTTTCCCGCTATCTCTGGATTCGATTAAAACTCTGACTTTCGCCCCTGTGCCAAGTTTCCCATCGATTACTCTGACTTTGAAATCCACCAGGCGCATTGAAGAAATTTTGGGAAAAAACTTATCCAGAGCTTTCCTGATTGCGTTATCCAAGGCACTAACCGGACCATCTCCTTCGGCGGCGGTAATCTCTCTTTTTCCTTTTACCGCAATTTTTACAATCGCATGAGCCACACAGGGCTTTTCCTTGTCTTTTTCCACAGTTACCCGAAAAGATTCCAAATCAAAAACTCTGACCTTTTTATTTTTATAACTGTCCAATAAAAGTTTTAATGAACCTTCGGCACTGTCAAACTGATAGCCTTTATTTTCCAGTTTTTTAATTCTGCGGGCAATTATCTGGCTTTCCTGGTCATCTTTTAACTTTACCCCCAACTCCTTGGCTTTATATTCAATATTGCTTTTACCGGATAAATCTGAAACGATCACCCTTCTTTTATTACCAACGAGCTGGGGTCTGAGATGTTCATAGGCCTTTCTTTCTTTTAAAATAGCGCTTACATGAATACCGCCTTTGTGAGCAAAAGCGCTCTTGCCCACAAACGGACGATTGTTTTGCGGAACCTGGTTGGCTAATTCACTTACAAAATCAGAAATCTCTTTTAATTTCTTCAAATTGTTTTTTCCAATACAGTTATAATCCATTTTTAACTCCAGATTGGGAATCACCGCAGTCAAATCCGCATTTCCGCAGCGCTCTCCATAACCGTTGATTGTACCATGTACCATGGAAACTCCGGCTCTTACAGCCGAAAGTGAATTGGCCACTGCCAAAGCTCCATCATTGTGAGCGTGAATCCCAAACTTAATATTTTTAAAACCCTTAAATTCATTGATCGTTCTTTTAATTATCCGATTTATTTCATTATTTAAAGCTCCCCCGTTCGTGTCGCATAAAACTAACATTTTAGAACCTCCTTTAACGGCGGAGTGTAGAGTCTTTAAGGCATAGGAAGGGTTGGCTTTAAATCCATCAAAAAAATGCTCTGCGTCATAGATAACCTCCATCCCTGTTTTTTTTAAAAACCGAATGGAATCTTCAATCATTAATAAATTTTCTTTTAAACTATTATTCATTACTTTTTGAACATGAAGATCCCAGGTTTTGCCGAAAATGGCTGCTGCCGAAGCCCCGCTTTTTACAATTTCAGCCAAATTAAAATCCTCTTTAGCCAAAATGTTTTTCCGTCTAGTGGAGCCAAAAGCGGTTATTTTAGCCTTTTTTAGCTTAATTTTTTTGGCTTTTTTAAAAAATTCCTTGTCTTTGGGATTGGAACCGGGCCAGCCACCTTCAATATAATCAAAACCGGTTTGATCAAGTTTTTTAGCGATCATTAACTTCTCGCTGGCGGAAAAACTAATATTTTCCCCTTGAGTTCCATCCCTTAAAGTTGTGTCTAAAATTTGAATTTTTCGCATAAAAAAATTAATAAAATTTTCCTCCCAAAGGCGCCCCTTTATCAGCAACAATTAATATCGGCTCTCCTTTTTCATCCGGTACTCCCAAAACTAAAACCTCGGAAATCGCAGAGCTAATTTGCAAAGGGGTAAATATGTTTACTTTTTCAAAATCTTGATAAGTTATCATGGATTGCTTAAATATTTTCACAAATCTTATCCCCCATTTGACCGGTCCCGATTTTTTGAGTTCCTTCTTCGTAAATATCTCCGGTTCGATAGCCTTGTTCTAAAGTTTTTCTAACCGCATCATCAACAGCCCGGGCTTCTTTATTTAAATTAAAGGAATATTTAAGCATCATAGAAACGCAAAGGATTTGAGCTATCGGATTGGCAATTCCCTGCCCGGCAATATCCGGGGCCGAACCACCGGAAGGTTCGTACATACCAAAATTTTCACTGTTTAAGGAAGCGGAAGGTAAGAGACCCAAAGATCCGGCAAAAGTGGAAGCTAAGTCGGACAAAATATCACCAAAGGTGTTTTCCGTAACAATAGTGTCGAATTGAAGAGGATTTCTAACCAACTGCATAGCGGCATTATCTACATACATATGATTTAACTTCACGCCGGGATACTCTTTGGAAACTTCTTCCACCACTTTTCTCCAAAGCTTGGAGCAATCCAAAACATTGGCTTTATCCACTGAAGTTAATCGCTTATCTCGTTTTTCCGCGGTTTCAAAAGCCACTCTGGCGATTCGCTCCACTTCTTTTTCACTGTATTGCATTACATCGCTGGCCACTTTGTTTTCGGTTTTATGCTCTCCAAAATATATTCCTCCGGTAAGTTCTCGAATAATTAAAATTTCCAAACCCTCACCCACCATTTCCGGTTTTAAAATAGAAAGATTTTTTAAAGGTTTAAAGACAATTGACGGCCGAAGATTGGTGAAAAGATCAAATTTTTTTCTAAGAATAAACAGGGAATTTTTTTCACAGTCTTTCCATTTCGGCTTATTCTGATCCTCCACCGGACCGCCAACGGAACCGTATAAAATCGCATCGCTTTGTTGAGCTATTTTTAAAGTTTGTTCCGGCATGTGAACTTTAAATTTATCCCAGGCCGCTCCTCCGGCCAAACCTTTTTCATATTTAAAGCGATGGCCGAATTTTTTTTGGATTTTCTCCAAAACCTTTAAAGCCTCTTTCATAATTTCCGGACCAATTCCATCGCCCTCAATTACACAAATTTTTGCTTTCATTTTGAATTGTTAATGATAAAAAAATATTTTTAATTCCTGTTTATTTTTTTCTTTAATTTTAGTAAATTCACTATCCACCATCAATTTATTTATGCTTTTTAGGCTTTTTTGCCTCAAAAAAACCTTTTGAAACCTCTTCCAAAGTACCATCTTTTAACATGAATTCAAGTAATCTTTCGGCTTTATCTTCGTCGCTTCCTGAAAAATCAATAGTAAATTGCTCCCCTGACATTTCAGTTCCTTGTAAAGATTCAGGTAGTTGCTCTGATTTCATTTGTTGTTGCAAATAATGTTGAAGGGCAGTAGTTAATGATTCTCTGGACATTTTACCGTTAAATCTTGTAAGCGCTTGGACAAATTGCTTTAATTCCATAACTATATGACTCGAAGGCAATTGAAGATCTTCATTATCAATCAATTCTTGTTTTGTCATAATCTGAATTTCAAAAGAAAAAACTGTTGGTTGCTTTGGGCTTTCCTTAAAAGCAATTTTTAAAGAAATATTTTTGTAGTCCTGATTATAACCTCGATCTTCCATGATCTCATCCAAAAATTTCTTGTCAAAACCATCTTTCGAATCTTTATCAGATAATTCTTTAAGCTTTTCTGGAGAAATATAATTTTTCTCTTTAACTTCAAATTCAATATGGTAAAGTTTTTTTTGCTCAGCCTCTTCTTTAAGATCGTAAATTAAATTTAAAATTTCCTCCAGTGAAGTCTCATCTTCAAAAATAAAGCGCAACCTAAAAAAATCATTCATGGGGCTAAATTCAAATCTTGGCTTTCTTAACAACTTCAACAACATTCTTACCCCGCCTTTTACCCCAATATCTACTCTGGGAATTGTATGATCTTTTTTTTCGCCATCTTTGCCAACATCTTTTAACTTACAATGCTCAAAAGTTTGATATCTTCCAATCCATTTAAGGATATCAGTATTTTCATCCGAGGTTAATAAAATTTGAACATCTTTGGGAATTTCCAAACCGCTTAATAATCCCGGCTCATCTCTTTTATGCTTATTTAATCCCAAAACATACCTGGCGTGACTTAAAAAGCTTTCCATGTTTTGGCTTGTCTCAATATGCTCCAATACATAAGCCATAGTTAAAATCCTACAAGTAGAAAACTGCTCTGCGCCCCGGAAAGTTTCCCTGTCAGGCGATAAAAATTTTTCTAAATTTTCTCGGGAATTTTCCAGGGCCACTTTATTGAAAAATTCCATAATCGATTCAACGCTATAAAAACCGGTTTTAATTTTTTTCCTAACTTTTTTTGAAATTGAAGTACCTTTTCCAATTTGGGGAGCCAACAAAAAGGGCATTTTATCCAAAACCTCCAAAGCTTTT
This sequence comes from Candidatus Moraniibacteriota bacterium, assembly GCA_014729725.1. Lineage (GTDB taxonomy): Bacteria > Patescibacteriota > Minisyncoccia > CAIUEV01 > JAHKAQ01 > WJJL01. Next base: position 5,144 of record WJJL01000069.1, read on the forward strand.
CTTAAGCGATCAGAAAACCTTTTCAGGGCTTGAGGTTTTTCTTGTTGGTTTTTGTCAATTAAAGAAAAAAAACGCGGTTCAAACCAATTTAAAAATTGTTTTTTATTTTCAGCAATTTCCTTGGGTATTGCAAAAACATCCAGTACGGTGAAATCCGGTTTTTCAGGAAAAAAATCCCCCATTGTTTCCCTGAAACCCTCATCGTTGGTATGAACCCTAAAAAAAGCATCATCGATTTGTTTAATTTTGCTTTTTGATCCTGGTAAATCTAATGAATTTCCCCTTTCTTTGCCTTCCATCCTTTTTTCATTAATAATAAATCAAAATCTAAGCTCTGAATCCCGAATTCTAAAGGCTGAATTTTGAAAGACTGGTAAAATACAACCTCGATTTCCCAATGACCAAAACCCGGAATCAGCGCCTAGGTCGTAAGTCTTTTCAATAACCCTCCTTTTTCCATAATCTCTTTTACAAATTCAGGAATCGGAGTAAAACGATATTTTCTGTCTTTAACGGTGAAAAATCCTTTTTCCAAACTCAGTTCGATTATATCCCCGCTCTTTAAATTTTTATCGATTTCCCGACATTCGATAGCCAAAAATCCGTTATTGATGGCGTTTCGATAAAAAATTCTGGCAAACGATTCAGCAATAACGCCTTTGATTCCGGCGCCTCTAAGCGCCCAGATAGCGTGTTCTCTGGAAGATCCACAGCCAAAATCTTTGCCCGCTACAATAAAATCGCCTTTTTTTGCTTTTTTTGCAAAACCTTTGTCCAAATCTTCCATGGCGTGCTTGGCTAACTCTTCTTCCTTGTCCGAATTCAAATATCTGGCCGGGATTATTTCATCGGTATTAATGCTGTCTTTTAAATAAACATGAATTTTGGCTTTCATAGATTAAAATTAATAATTTAATTTATCCGAAAATCAAAATCAAATATCCGAATTTTCCAATTGATTCATATTTTTGAATTTAATTAAGGAAATTTACACCTACCTGGGATGTGCGATTTTACCTTTGATAGCCGAGATCGCCGCTACCCGGGGAGAGGCCAGATAAACCTGGCTTTTGGGATGTCCCATTCGACCAACAAAATTCCGATTGGTAGTGGAAACACATTTTTCCCCTTGAGCTAAAACCCCCATATGACCTCCCAAACAAGGCCCACAGGTAGGAGTGGAAACCACGCAGCCGCTTTCCAAAAATAGCTCAATTAAACCGTTTTTGAGACACTTTTTATAAACCTCGGTAGTGGCCGGAATAATTATGGTTCTTGCTTTGACTTTTTTGCCTTTTAAAATTTGCGCGGCTTGCTCCATATCACTATAACGGCCATTGGTGCAAGACCCAATAAAAACTTGATCGATCTTGATGTTGTCCCTAACCGCTTTGGAAATTGGTTTGCCTTTGGAAGGCAAATGCGGATAAGCCACAATCGGCTCCAAATCGCTAATATTGTAATTATAAACCTTTTCATATTTACAGCCTTTATCGCTATAATAATCTTTAGTTTCGATTATCCCATTTTTAGCCCCGGCTTCAATGGCCATATTGCAAATTGTCATTTTTTCTTCGTCCAAAAGTCTGTGGATTACTTCTCCGCCAAACTCCATGGCTTTATATTGAGCGCCGTCCACTCCGATTTGGCTGATGATATATAAAATTATATCTTTGGCGCTAAAACCCTTGGGCATTTTACCGGTTATGTTAAAACGAAGGGTTGGCGGAACCTTAAACCAAAGCTTGCCGCTAGCTAAAACATAGGCCGCATCAGTTGAGCCAATTCCGGTGGAAAAACTTCCCAAAGCTCCGTAGGTACAGGTATGAGAATCAGCTCCAACAATTACCATGCCCGGTTTAACATGTCCCTGCTCCGGCAAGATTGCGTGACAAACTCCATGACAGCCCAGTTTGTAATAATGCTTAATACCCTGCTCCTTAACCCACTGATCCAGTTCTTTAGCCAGCTCAGCGCTTTGAATGTCTTTATTGGGTACAAAATGATCCGGGCAAACCACAATTTTATTTTTATCCCAGACTTTGTTTATCCCAATTTTTTTTAACATTTTAATAGCCGGTGGAGTTGTTACATCATGACACATTATTAAATCAATGGGGCGCTCCACTAATTCACCGGCTCTGCCTCTTAAAATTTTTTCAGTAATTGTTTTTTTCATAATAATTAATTAAAATTGATTCCCGGCTTTGGAAGATTTTTTTGGATCTTTTTGTTCAAAGAAATTATGGAAAACAAAATTAAACCGGCTCCCACAAATTGCCAAAAACTTAAAATTTTATCATGTAAAAAATAATCGCCAACAACTACTGTTAGAGGAAATATTAATTCCAGCAAAGTAGCGAATCTGGCCGGAACTTTTAAAAGTCCTTTGTAATATAAAAAGGTGGCTAAAATGGCATTAAATAAAGCGATTATAATTAAAATATTAAACTCGGTGTCATTAATTTGAATAAGTTTGGAACCTAGTCCTAAAAATAACAAAAATATAAAACTAATTACACTGGTTATTCCCAGCCGTAAAAAAACCGCGCTTCTATGAGTTAAATCCTCCAAGACCGCTTTTCTGCCAAATACCGTGGAAGTACCCCAAGCAAAAGCGGCCAAAAGTCCCAGCAATCCGGCAATCAAAACTTTATTATCAAAAGAAATCACCGGCTGCTTTAATCCAAAAGTAACCAAATAACTTCCTAAAACAGCTAAGCCGGCATAAATTAAAAAACCTTTTCTTAATTTTTCCTTTAACATTAATCTGGCCAGCAAAATCGCAAAAACCGGCTGGATTTTTTGAACCAAAATCGGAATCGATAAGGGAATAAAACCTACAAAAAACAAAGCTTTAGTAATGGCAAGCGTTCCTATTAAACCGCCAAACAAAGCGATCCAACCAATCGTTAACCAGCCTTTTTTATTTAAATTTTTGATACTTTTTAGGTCCTGTTTCATCCACTGGGGCATTCCTTTTTTTGAATAAACCAAAAAAGCCAGCAAAATAAAAATCACTAAAAATCCAAAAGCCACGGCATGCTCTAAAAAAACCACTATTGAGGGTTTGAGACCATGCAAAGAGGGGCGAAGCAGCACTCCGTCTAATCCCCAAATCAAAGCGGCAAGCGCTATTAATAAAGCCGGCGGAAAAATCAATTTATCTTTAACTTTATTCATTTCTTAAAATTAATTTTAAAACATAAGAAATACAATCCTTAATAATTACGCGTTAAAAGACTGTTGCTAGATGGCATAGACTGAGTTTGTTCAATGCCTCAGCTACGATTATAAACTGTTATTTATAGCATGCACATAAGCTTTGGCGCTGGCTACAATTATATCAGAGTCAGCTCCAAAACCAAAATAAATTTTACCTTTTTTTTCAATCTCCACATTTACCTTTCCTTGCGCGTCAATCCCTTCGGTTACGGCTTGAACCAGGTATTCTTTTAAAACCGTTTTTTGACCGCTGCATTCGTCTATAGCTTTAAAAACCGCGTCCACCGGGCCGGTGCCAATCGCGGTGGAAGTTAAAATTTTATCTTTTTTATTGTCTTTAATCTTTACCGTGGCTGTGGGCACATTTTTATTACCACAAATAACCTGCAATAAATCCAGATTAAATTTGCCGGAAATATCTTCCTGATTCTTCTGGCTGGCGATTATTCTTAAATCATTATCATAGACTTCTTTTTTTTGATCCGCTATTTCCAAAAATCTCTTATATATTTTTTCCATTTTAGAATCGGAAATTTTGAAACCCAGCCTTTCCAGTCTGTGTTTTAATGCGGCTCTTCCGGATCTGGCTGACAATACAATATCGGATTTATCCAAACCGATATCCTTAGGATTGATTATCTCATAATTTTCCCTTTTCTTTAAAACCCCATCTTGATGAATTCCGGAAGAATGAGCAAAAGCGTTTCTTCCAACTATAGCTTTATTGGGCTGGACAGGAATACCCATCATCATAGAAACCATCCGGCTGGTCTTCATGATTTCTTTGGGGTTGATATTGGTATTAAGATTGCTTTCTTTTCTGGTTTCAATAGCCATAACAACCTCTTCCAGGGAGGTGTTACCGGCCCGTTCTCCAACTCCATTCATAGTTACCTCAGCCTGACCGGCTCCGGCTTTTATCCCAGCTATGGTATTGGCGGTTGCAAGCCCTAAATCATTATGACAATGAACGCTAATCACCGCCTGATCTATATTGGAAACATTATTTTTTAAAAATTTGATCTTTTCAAAAAACTCCTCCGGGAAGCAATAGCCGGTTGTATCCGGAATATTAACCACATTGGCTCCGGCTTTTATCATTTCGTAAATCATTTTAGCTAAAAATTTATTATCGGCTCTTCCCGCATCCTCGGCGTAAAATTCAACATCATCTACAAATTTTTTAGCGTATTTTACCGCCTCTACTCCTTGCTTGATAACTTTTTTCCTATCGGATTTAAATTTATGTTTAATATGAACATCGGAAGCGCCGATTCCGGTATGAATTCTGGGATATTTCGCTTTCTTTAAAGCCTGAACAGCCGCATCAATATCCTTTTTTACCGCTCTGGTAAGCCCGCACACCACGCAATTTTTAACCGCTTTGGAAATTTCCTCAACCGATTTGAAATCTCCAGGACTGGAAATAGGGAAACCTGCCTCAATTACATCTACTCCCAATTTATCCAGCTGTTTAGCGATTTCCACCTTTTCCACGGTCTTTAAAGAAGCTCCGGGAACCTGTTCCCCGTCGCGAAGAGTGGTATCAAAAATCTTTATGGTTTTCATGATGAATAATTAATTTTTAAAATAATGGCTAATTTAAATTAATTTGCCTTTAGCCTGCTTATCAATATACAAAAATTTCAATTTGATTCAAATCTCCAAGCTCGAGCTTTTTGCCCAAGAGTTTTCCAGCTGCGCAATTTCCATTTTGAACTGTTTTGAGTAATTTTTTCTCTTTCCTTAATTAATTTTTCTATTCTGCTCATCCCCTCTTTAATGCTTTTTATGTCCGGGCCAAAACTAAATCTTACATAATGGGAATACTTGACTTTTGATAAGTTTTTGAAGCCCTTAATATCAAAAAAACTTCCCGGAACCACAATTACTTTTTTCGCAAGACATTGTTTAAAAAAATCAAAATCATTTTTAAAAAGATGCCTTATGTTTTCCAAACTGGCCCAAATATAAAAAGCGCCTTCAGGCTTATTTTTGATTAAAAAACCAATCTTTTCCAGTCTGCTTTTAATAAAATCCCTTTTTCTTTTAAAAACCAAACCGACCGCTTTGCTTTCTTTTACAATATTTTCTTTGTTAAGCAATTTAACGGCTTCTTTTTGAAGCGGATGATTAGCCCCGCCATCTAAAAAAGAACCAACACTGGAAATTAATCGAATTACTTTAGAGGGACCCAAACACCAACAAATTCTCCAGCCGGAATATCTAAGCGCTTTTGACAATCCGGCAATAATCAAAATCGGTTCCCGTTCAATATCGCTAATATATCTGGCGCTGGAAACAAAGCCTTTTGATCCTGTGTAAATATAATTAAAATAAAATTCGTCTAAAATTAAAAAAAGATTGTTCTTTTTTGCGATTCGAATAAGCTTTTTTAAATCTTTACCCTTAATTACATTACCGGTTGGATTGCAGGGATTGCTCAATAAAAAAGCCTGAATCTTTTTTTCTTTGACTGTTTTTTCAAATTCATCCAAATCCGGTTTAAAACCTTGAAAGTCATTCAACCTTATCCCGACAGGCTCCACATTTTCAAAAACATTGATTATTCCTTCATAAGCGGTGTAATCGGGAGTAAAAAATCCCAGCTTTACCTTATTCATAGAAGCTACCACTCTGGAAATAGCGATTCTCCCACCCCCGGCGATGCTAATGTTTTTAATTTGATATTTTTGTCGATGATTTTGCCTGAAAAGTTCGTTATATAAAACCGCGACTTTTTGTTTTAATTCCTTTAATCCAGAAACCGGGGCATAGCCGTGATCATCTAAACCTAAACAAAAATTCCTAACTCTTTTGGGAGACCCTTTAATTTCATCACCCTGCGCCGAACCCTGGCCCAAATTAACCCAATCCTTATCAAGCGGATCATATCCATATTTTTGAGCCTCCTCCATAGCGTAAATAACTCCGGTATTTTCATATTTTTTAAAAATTTCAGAATCCATAATTTATATTTTGATAATTAAAGATTTTAAAAACCTAAGCCCCCCCACAAGACACCTGATTCATTTCGTAAAATAAAAAACCGCCCTTTAGCTTATATAAGGGCGGTTTAAAATTTTCAACAAATAATTTTAACCAAAGTAACAAACCACCCTTTTGCAAGGCAATATCGCTAATTCCGCCAATGCCGCTAAAGCTAAATTGTGGCCGGTTATTTTATTCATAATCTTAATATATCAGTAAAAATCTTTAATTGTCAAATTAAGTAAGCCGCTCCGGTTATTTGGAAACTCATTAAAATAAAAAAAGATTAAGGAGGTCATTAATTTTAAAAATCCCATAACCTTGAAATTTATAAAAATTTCCTTTAACATAGCCAGGATATAGAAATTTGCGGATTTAAAATATTAAAAAAACATAAATCAAAATAATGGTTGAATCCAATATAGCCAAATTAAACTTTATAGAAAAAATCAGATACTACTCTTTGCTTAAAAAATTCGATAAACAGATGCTTTTAAAAATTCGTTTATTCTTAGAATATCAAGAAGAACTTTATGAAGAAACAGACTTTCCGCTTCCAAGCTGGGAGGCGGAGAAAAAAATTCTTTTTAGCGCTTACGGTTTTAGAGAATTTTTTGAAGAACCTCTTCAGGAAAACGATTTTTTAACTGATGAAGAGCTTTACCGCAAAAGATATATACAATCCATTGAAGAAATGAACAGCGACTTAAATTTTATTCAAATCCGGGAAAAACTCGGGAAAATCCAAGAAAAAACGGTGGACGCCTTAAAGTCGGATTTAGCTTTACTAAAAGAAAAATTTTTAAAATCCGACAAAGAAAAAAGAAATGTACTGGAAAAAGCTTTTGGCCAAAATATAAAACGCTTTCGGAAATTGAAAAAAGCAAAACTAAAAAATTTTGGACTTTGCCAAAACGAAATCTTAAATATCGGCATTAAAAATATTTTAAACTCTCTTTTTCAAAAAGGTTTTTTGAGCAAAAAAAAAGAAGGTTATTACCTAACTCCTTCAGGGATTAAAATGGGTGAGCTTCTGTGGTATCTTTTTGACTTAAAACAAGACAGAGAAGGAAAATTCTCTCAATTATACGGAAACCGACCTAGCAACAACAACAGGGAAATCAATGAAACAATTTTAAGATTAAAAAAAAGACCGGTGCCAATCTTTACAATTCAATCACAAATTGCAACTTTTTATTTATCTCTAATCCTTTTATTTTTTCTAATCACTCTTTTGATAATGGAAAAAACTTTTATTCTTGAAGGCTTTAATCAATATCTAAAACAAAACCACCAAATGGACGAAAACTTAAAAACTCTGATTATCTTGTTGTTTTTAATTCCAGCCGGAATTTTGATCATCTCTGTTATCGCAAACTACTTTTACCAAAAAATTCAAAAATCCAGGAATTATGTTGAACTAAAAAATAAAATCTTTGAGCAAAAAGAGTGAAAAAGTGATTTTTTTATCTTTAATTTTAACTTTTTGCCAATTTATTTATTAAAAAACCCCAAGTAAACATCCGATCTTTAAAATAAACTTTGGCTGAGTTGACCTTTTTTACCCGATTAATAAAAAACCATATAAAATAAAACAATATCAAAAAACTACTTGGCTAAAACCAAAAAAATATTCACCGGTTTATTGTTTCTTTTGGAAAAACCGGATTTGATTATTTTAAAACCGGCTTTTTTTACAAATTTTTCCAACTCATCCAATTCCCAACGATATACAAAACGCTTGAATAAAACCCTTTTTTGAGAATTTTTAAAATCAATCATCCCCTGCTTGCTATGATTGAGTTTTTTAAAATATTTTTTTTGATTAAGATTCCAAACGGTTAGAATAAAAATTCCGTCTTTTTTTAAAAGCTCTTTTATTTTTTCTAAAATCTCAGCTCTGATTCGACCTTTGGGAAAATGATGAAAAACCCCGATTGACAAAATTAAATCAAATTTTTTTTCTTGATATTTTCTAAATTCCCGAAAGTCCCAGCTAATTAATTCAAATTTATATTCAGGGTATTTCTTTTTGGCAATTTCCAATAACTTTTGAGAAACATCCAATCCCAAATAGTTTTGCTTATCCGGTTTTAAAAAATCAATCAACCGTCCGTTGCCGCAACCAAAATCTAAAAGCTTGCATTTTTTATCATAATATTTCTTAATAAACAAAAGATCTTTCCAGAAATATTTTCTGGTCTTGGAAAACTCATCACTGCCCAAGTCATAATTTTCAATTAAATCCTGATAAATTTTTTTTTGATCCATAGTAATAAAAATTAAAGTTTTCCTTGCAAGACGACCATGATAAAAATCAATCTATAATAAATACTAAGACTGTTTAAGAAATAAGTTTAAATTAACTAAAAAACCCAATCAATGAAAAACCAAGCCCTAAAAGAAATCATATCATTTTTAGCTAAAAATAAAATCTTAAATCAAGAAAAACTAAAAACGGCTAAACGAGAAATCTCCAAAAAATACCAAATTCCGTTTCTCAGAAATGAAGAAATCAGGAATTATTATTTAAAATTAGTTAAACAAGGTAAAATTAAAAAAAACCCTTTTATTGAATCCCTGCTTGTCTTAAAAAAAACCAGAACCCTTTCCGGAGTAAGCGTGGTGGCAGTTTTAACCAAAAATTTCCCTTGTAAAAACAACTGTCTTTATTGTCCGGATGAAGAAAAAATGCCTAAAAGCTACCTTTCCAATGAACCGGCGGTTATGCGGGCTATTCGCTTAAATTTTAACCCTTTTTATCAAGTTAAAAAAAGAATTGAAGTTTTACTCTATAACGGCCATAACGCTTCTAAAATCGAATTGATTGTAATGGGTGGAACTTTTAGTCATTTGCCTGAAAAATATCAGTATTATTTTATTGCCAATTGCTTTTGGGCAGCCAACTCCTTTGATAAAAAAACAACATCAAGACCGATTTCGCTAAAATTAGATTTAACTGAAATTAAAACCAGACTTAAAAAAGAACAAAGAAAAAACGCTTCCCGCACTCATAGAATTGTCGGTTTGACTTTGGAGACTCGGCCAGACATGATCAATTTGCTTGAATTGATTAAATTTAGGCAATTGGGGTGTACCCGCGTAGAAATTGGCGTTCAATCGATTTTTGACCATGTTTTGCAACTTAATAATAGAGGGCATAGTGTAAAAACCACTATCAAAGCCACACGGCTTTTAAAAGACATGGGATTTAAAATCAATTATCATATTATGCCCGGCTTATACGGATCAAGTTTCAAAAAGGATCTGAAAATGTTTAGACAGTTGTTTGAAAATGAAAATTTTCAACCGGACATGTTGAAAATTTATCCTTGTGTGGTCACTCGAAATTCCGGCTTATATAAATTATGGAAAAATAAAAAATTTAAACCCTTAACAAACAATAAATTAAAAAAACTGATTATTGAAATCAAAAAAATTATTCCGCCTTATGTCCGAATAACCCGCTTAATTAGAGATATTCCCAACGAATCCATAATAGCGGGGCCAAATATCCCCAACCTGCGAGAAGTTTTAAAAAACAAAAAAGTCAGATGCTCCTGCATCCGCTGCAGAGAAATTGGAAGAGCTAAACCGAATTTTGGTTTTAAAACAAAACCCAAGCTTGATAGAATTGATTACAAAGCTTCAAAGGGCCGGGAGATTTTCCTTCAATATGTTAGCGCCAGGGATAATTTAATCCATGCCTTTTTACGGCTCCGAATTCCTTCAAAAATCAAAACCGTAAATGAACTTCAAGACTGCGCCATTATCAGAGAGCTTCACAGCTATGGAACCGTGGCCCCAATCGGTAAAAAGATCCCCGAAACTTCCCAGCATAAAGGTTACGGGAAAAAACTGATCAAAAAAGCTCAGACTATTGCTAAAAAAGAAACCAGGCTCTCCCGATTAGCGGTTATCGCGGCTGAAGGAACAAAAGATTACTATAAAGCTCAGGGGTTTAGGCAAGGCACTTTCTATATGATAAAAAAAATTTAAAATTTAATCACATTGCCTTATTTTTCAGAGGTTTTTCTAGTTTTTAATCCCCAACTCAATCCAAATCATACTGCCCATCGGATAAAATATGCCCCATATTCCTACTCTTTGACTTAATCGAAGCAGAATGAATGCTAAAAACAATTCCTATTAAAAAAAACTCGACAATTAACGCGCTTCCTCCATAAGAGACAAAAGGCAACGGCAAACCAATGACCGGAAACATTCCGACATTCATCCCTATATTTACTATCAATTGAATAACAAACACAGCCATTACCCCCTCGACAATATATCTGCCAAAATTATCCGCGCTGTTGAGCGCTATTTTAAACAGCTCGTAAAAAATAAACAAAAAACCGGCCATCAAAACCAATACTCCGACAAAGCCCAACTCCTCCCCTATTACCGCAAAAATAAAATCAGTATGGGATTCAGGCAAAAAATGAAGCTGTGATTGCGAGCCATGCCCCAGGCCTTTTCCAAAAAACTTTCCCGATCCAATAGCTGTGATCGATTGAATTACATGATAACCTACCCCTGCCGGATCCCTCTGGGGATCCAAAGCAACTGTTATAAGATTTTTTTGTCTATCACTTAAAAAGAAAAACCATCCCAAAATTGATAACATTATTGTCAAAGAAACCAACATAACCAGATGGCGCTTTTTAATACCCCAATTTATAAGCATTATAAACCAAATTGCCGCCAACACCGAAGCTGAACCAAGATCAGGCTGCATAAGAGTAAGAGCAAAAGGAACAAAGGTCAAAATCCCGGTTATTACAACATGTTTAAGGCGTCTGTCATTTTTATTCACCTTAAAAAAATATTTGGCTAAAATCAAAATCAATCCTATTTTCATAATCTCCACCGGCTGAATATGATAAGAATAAATTTTTAACCAGCCGAAAGTACCATGTTGTTTTTCCCCAAATAAAAGAACCACTATCAACATGAATAAGCCGAATAAATATACATATTTGGCATAAACCTCCCAAAGTCCGTAATTGATATTACTAATAAAAATCAAAACCAAGATCGCTATGCCCACAAATATTAATTGTCTGGAAAAATTATTTTGTCCAACGGATTCAAAAGAAACACTGTATAAAGCCAATAATCCAACTCCTAAAACAACTAATATGCTTATTAACAGCTTAAAATTTATTTTATATTTAACATTTAAAGATTTCATTTATTTTTTTGTTTTTAAAAACAAAAAATTAATTACAGCTGGGGCGCCAATTAATTCAAACTCCCCTTTCAGACAAACAATTACACAAATTATAAATGATTCTGTTTAATTGGCATTTATCTTGAAAAGAAGGGGGTTTATTTCATGATTCAAATTAATTACGGGGTCTTTGAAAAACAAAGCGATGTGATAAAATTCTCATTTTTTGAAAATTGCAGTAATTGATTTGTTTTTCAAAGGCTCCTTACCCTGATATTATTCTAAATAAAAGAGATCTAGAGTTTTTTGTATTGTTTTTGGTAATACTTGTCAAAAGCTTTATCTTTTAATTTTTTCCACCACCGCTTATTGTTTTTATACCATTTAATTGTTTTTTTAATCCCTTGTTCAAAGCTTATCTCGGGCTTAAAATCAAGTTCTTTGGCAAGTTTATCGTGATTTACGGCATAACGCAAATCATGACCCGGTCTATCTTGAACATGTTGGATCATCTCAGGGCCAAAACCCAATTCATTTAAAATATAATCCGCCACCTGAATATTTTTTAATCTTTCGCCTGTTGAAATATTATAAACCTCTCCTATTTTTCCTTGATGTAAAATTTTATCGACAGCTCTGCAGTGATCCCAAGTAGAAATCCATTCTCTGATATTTTGACCCCGATTATATAAAGGAACTTTTTTGTTTTCCAGTAAATTGGTGATAAATAAAGGGATTAGTTTTTCCGGAAATTGATGGGGACCGTAAAAATTGCAACTATGAGTTTCTATAACCGGCGTATTGTAAGTTCTTTTATAAGCCCGGCATAAAAGATCTCCGCCTGCTTTGGAAGCGCTATAAGGATTGTTGGGCATAAAAGGAGAGTTTTCGTAAAATTCACCCGCTTCTATATCTCCATAAACCTCATCTGTGGAAATTTGAATTAATTTTTTTGCCAAGCCTTTTCGAACAGCTTCCAAAAGCTCATAAGTTCCTAAAACATCAGTTTCTATAAAAGACCTGGGATTCAAAATAGAACGATCCACATGAGTTTCAGCCGCGTAATTTATAATAACATCCACTCCTTTACCCACCGCTTTTTTAATATCGTTTTTTTTAACAATATCTCCTTTGAAAAAAATGTAATTTGGATTATTTTCCACCAGGGTTAAGTTTTCTAAATTGCCGGCGTAGGTTAATTTATCCAAATTAATCACCTTGTAATCCTTATATTTATCCAAAACATATTTAACAAAATTAGAACCCATAAAACCTGCGCCCCCTGTTATTAAAATTTTCATGATTTTGATTTTAAATATTTTTCTAAATAATAAAAACCGCAAATAGTAAAAGCCTCGTCGATTTTGCCTTGATCAATGAAATCCTTTATCTGTGGAATTTCATATTTCTCCAATTGGATTTTTTCATTTGGATCGCTTTTTTGACTGGTTTTCGTTAAATTTTGAGCCAAATAAACAGAGCATCTGCTTTTAATCAATCCATTGGCCGGATAAAAAGCACCCAGAAGTTTTAAATTTTTGGAACTATAACCGGTTTCTTCACTCATTTCCCGCTGAGCCGCGATTTTGGAACTTTCCCCTTCTTCCATCGCTCCCATTGGAAATTCCAGAGAATCCTGATTGATCGGATAACGCCATTGCCTGACTAAAACATAAAGTCCGTTTTCTAGCAAAGGAATTATAACCACTGTGTCCGGCCGTTCAATAACCGTATATTTACCTTTCTTACCGTCAGGCCTTATTACATAATCTTTTCTGACTTTCAAATGCGGGTGGTGTTCATAAACATATCTTTGTTGAATTTTTTTCCAAGGATTCTTCACAAATTTTAAATAAAAATTATTGAAACATTAACGATAGTCCTCTTTAAATATAAAATACTAACGCTGCTGCTTATAAAACAATAAATCTTATTCAATAGCGGTTTTTATAAATTCCCTAAATAAAGGATGAGGGTTATGAGGAGAAGATTTGAATTCCGGATGAAATTGGGTTGCTAAAAAAAAGGGATGATCCTTTTTTTCCAGCTCGATAATTTCCATTAATTTTTTATCAGGAGAATAACCGGAAAATACCAAGCCCTTGTCTTGGAGTTTCTTTATATATTTAGGATTAACCTCATAACGATGCCTATGTCTTTCAACTATGCTGGATTTTTGATAAATTTTTTCCACTATCGATCCTTTTTTTAATCGAGCCGGATAATTCCCCAATCTCATCGTTCCTCCATAATCACTTTGCTCCATCTTTTTTTTCTGATCTATCATAATATCAATTACCGGATTTTTGGTAGCCGGATCCACTTCCCTGGTATTGGCATCCTTTATACCGGCCATTGTTCTGGCGTATTCCACCACAGCCCACTGCATTCCGTAACAAAGACCCAAAAACGGAATTTTGTTTATTCTGACAAAATTAATGGCCATTACAATACCTTCGGTTCCCCGTTCTCCAAAACCTCCGGGAACCACTAAGCCATCGTATTTTCTTAACTCTTTTAACCTGTTTTTATCTTTTTCAAAATCCAAGGAGTCGATCCAGTGAAGCTTTGGTTTAACTTTGTTTCGATAAGCTCCATGTTTTATGGCCTCAATCACGGAAATATAAGAATCTGATAAAACAAATTCTCCGGTATTAAAATATTTACCGACAATAGCAATATCCACCTGTTTTCTTAAGCTTTTAATAGCCTGAGAAAACTTCTTCCATTTCCCCAAATCATTTTGTTTTGTTTTAAGATTTAATTTACTTAAAATTATTCTGCTTATACCATCTTTTTCAAAATTAAACGGTAAATGGTAAACCGAATCCACATCAGGCGCCGAAATTACATCTTCTTCGGCAATATTGCAAAAAGTGGCGATCTTTTCTTTTCTTTTTTGATCCAGCGTTCTTTCGGAACGAGCTACAATAAAATCCGGCTGAATTCCGGCTGAATTCAGAGTTCTGACCGCTGATTGAGTCGGCTTGGTTTTCATTTCTCCAACTTTATCCGGGATAGGCAGGTAACTTACCATTCCGATTAAAACATCTCCGGGATACTTTATTTTCATCATTCTGGCCGCTTCCAAAAATAAAATATTCTGGTACTCTCCAACCGTCCCGCCAATCTCAATTACGCAGATCTCAGCCTTGCTTTTTCTGGTGGCTTTTTCAATTCTTCGAATCACCTCCAGAGGAATATGAGGAACAACTTCCACGCATTTTCCTCTGTATTTTAGGGCTCTTTCCTTTTCTATCACATGCTGATAAACGCTACCGGTAGTCATATAATTATCCTGCGGCAATTCCTTATCCAAAAATCTTTCATAATTTCCCATATCCTGGTCGCATTCCAAACCATCGTACAGTACAAAAACCTCTCCATGCTCAGTGGGGTTCATAGTGCCTGCGTCCACATTAACATAAGGATCAATTTTAATCGCAGTGATTTGGTAGCCTTTAGCCTTTAAAATTGCGGCAATCGCCGAACAGGTAGTGCCTTTTCCCACCCCACTCATAACTCCTCCGGTCACAAACACATATTTTTTATTTTTCTTCATCTTTTACTTCTAGTTTAATATTTGTAGCAACATCTTTGATCGGATTGATTTTTATTTGATAAGAACCGATTTCCTTAATCGGTTCGCTAATTTCAATTTGATCTTTAGTAACTTGATAGCCTTTTTCTTTTAAGAGTTTAGCTATATCTGTATCTTTGACGGATCCAAATAACTTGCCTTTCTTTTGTTTGGCTTTAATTTCCAAAACAACCCCGCTTAAATCTTTCACCAAAGCTTTAGCTTTTTTGATTTCCTCCTGTTGCTTTTTTTGTCTTTGTTCTTGAATTTTTTTAGCTTCTTTAACAGCCTGGGGGGTGCCAAGAACCGCTTTGTTAAACCTTAAAAGATAATTTCTGGCATAACCGTCCTTAACATAGACAATATCGCCCTCCCTGCCTAATGTTTGTATGTCTTGTTTTAATACAACTTTTACCGACATGATTTTTGATTAACTGGTTATTATAATAATTTTCTGCTTAATAAACGGGTAATTTTTGTATTTGCCTGTTACTAAAACACAGATAAAACATACTGTTAACCCTTTTAAAAAAATGAGGGTATCAATTAAAATTAATAAGTAGCACCCGTTAATTAAGGCAAATTAAAAAAACTTTTTCAAAAGTTTATAAATTCAATAAAAGATCAATTTTCTTTTTAGCATTCTAGCACTATTTATCAAATTTTTTCAAGTTATGAAAAAAAATATTGTCACAACAATCTCATAATGTCCTAGTTGAAAATTTTTAAAATAATACAAACTTATATTATGGAAACTGCTGACTGTTTGGAACTCACCCCTTTTACTCCTCTTGAGCCATCCGGCATCGAGAGCAAACATCCTTATTTCAAAAACAAAACAAACAATTAATACTTCCCATTAATTATTTAAAGAATATTGGAAATTTTTTCAAATAATACCTCAAACTTTTCTTCAAACTTAAAAAAATCTCTGACAGTAATTACAAACATCAAAGTTAAAAGCAAAAACATGCCTATTAAATGAAACTTCCCTTCCAATCTTGAGGAAACCGGCTTGCCTTTAATTGACTCCAATAACAAAAAAAGAATTCTACCTCCGTCCAAAGCCGGAATCGGTAAAATATTAATTATAGCCAAATTGATTGATAAAAGCGCGGCGAATTGTACCAAATAAGAAAAGCCCATCTCTGTCATTTGATTGGTTAAAACAACTATCCCTAAAGGACCCGAAACCTGCTTTAACTTTTCGCTATCCCCTTTAAATATGAAATCTCCAAACATGGTCTTAAAAGCAATCAGCATTTGTTTGGTTATTCCGATAGTAGAGCTAAAGCCCATTTTAATAGATTCAAAAAAAGGATAAGAAACAATCGCCACCCGGGACAAAGCTATGCCCAAAGAACCTTGACCTTCAGGAGGGTTTTCTCTTGGAGTTCCCTTTAACCTGTAAATGTCATCTCCTCTTTTAACTTTAATTAAAATTTCCCGATTTGAATTTTTTTTAATAAAAGAAACAACCTGAGCTGTTTTTTCCACTTCAATTGATTGGCCTGTTTCAGGAACCTTGATTTTTAAAATTTCATCGCCGCTTGCTAAACCCATTTTTTGAGCTGGAGAATCTTTTATAACCTCAATAATTTGCACCTTGGGATTTTTCAACTGACCGGCCTCATCTTCCACAGGTTCAGGCAAGCCGATCATAAAACCAAAAGAAAGTATGATGGCGGCGGTAATGAAATTCATAATCACCCCAGCTGACAAAATAATAATTCTCTGCCAAACAGGCTTATGCGAAAAATTATTCGATTTTTTATCAACTTTGATTTTTTTATCCTTTTTATTTTGTCCTTTATCTTCCCCGTCTTCGCCCAAAATTTTTACAAATCCGCCAATAGGAATATAGTTTAGAGAATAAATCGTATTTTTTCTTTTAACTTCTTTGTTACCTTTAATAATCTCCCATTTTTGTTTTTTTTCATTAAAAACAACACCTATCATTCTGGGTGGAAAACCAAACCCAAACTCCTCAGCCTTTACCCCAAACACTCTTGCAGTTAAAAAATGGCCCAACTCGTGGACAAAAATTAACAGTCCAAGAATTATAATAAAAGCCACTATTGATAAAAACATAATATTTCCAATTAGAATTTAAAATAATTATCTTTCCTATTAAAAGCCCGGGGATAAAATTAATGAGGAGCGATTTCGTCTTCTTTGCTTTTTCTTACCTGATCAATCTTTTCCACCATCTCGTCTATAAGGTCTTGAATCTTTTCTTTTTGAGTAAAAAATTCATCTTCGGAAATTTCAGATTGATTCTTTTTTTCGCTTATCTCATTAATTATTTCTTCTCTTTTTTTTCTGATTTTAATCTTATATTCCTCGGCTTTCTGACCCACCATTTTATTTAACTCCTCTCTTCTTTCCTGGGTCATGGGAGGAAGATTTAAGATCACTGATTCGCCGTTATTGCTGGGATTTAAGTTTAAATCCGAATCCTGAATAGCTTTTTCGATTTTTTCAATATCACCCTTATTCCAAGGAGTTATCATAATGGTTTTGGGATCGGGAATGGTAACTTGAGATAACTGAATCAAAGGAGTGGGATTTCCAAAATATTCAACTTTAAGGTTTTCCACCAAACCGGAGCTGGCTCTTCCGGCCCTGATTGCGCTTAACTCTTTTTTGAAAGAATCCACTAATTTTAACAACTCCTGTTTAAGATTTTGTAACATTTTTAAAAAATTAAAAATAAACGAGTAATTATAATTGCTTGTTTTGTTCTTGGAAAAGCCTTATCGGCTGGTTGCCAAACCTCCTTAACTGTTTATTTGAATATGTTTAATTGAATAATGCTTTTTATTGTTCTTATAATAACTTTTTACAGCAATATCGGCCAGCAATCCGGAAATAAACAATTGAAGCCCGGCCAAAATCAAAAAAATCGAGATCAAAGGCCAAATTTTATCCGACAATGGAATGTGATAAAAAATTCTCAAAACCGCTAGAAAAATCAGGATTCCAAATCCCACCATTGTAAGCAGTGATCCCAGTCCGCCAAAAAGGTGCAGAGGTCTGTTGGAATATTTTTTCCAAAACCAAACACTGACTAGATCCAAAAAACCTTTAATTGTTCTTTTCCAGCCATATTTGGTTTTACCCGATTTTCTGGGCTGATGCCTGACTTTGACTTCCGTTACCGTGAAACCGTGAATTTTCAAAATTGCCGGAATAAACCGGTGCATTTCCCCATACAAATCAAGGTCATAAAAACATTCTTTTTTGTAAGCCTTTAAAGTGCAGCCGCTGTCATGGATTTGATCGTTTATAAAAAATTTTCTTAAAATTTCCGCACCCTTGGAAATAAACTTTTTGGAAAATTTATCCTTTCTATTTTTTCGCCATCCGGAAACCACATCATAACCTTGATAAATTTTTTCCAGTAATTTGGAAAAATCACTTGGATCGTTTTGTAAATCACCGTCTAAGGTAATGATGATTTCACCCTTTGCTTCTTTAAATCCGCAATCAATAGCCGCTGTTTGGCCAAAATTTTTGCGAAAATTAATTAATTTTAAAGGCCTTAATTTTTCACAGACTTCTTTAGTTCCATCAAAAGATCCATCGTTTACAAAAATAATTTCAAAAGATTTGTCAAGACTTCTTAAGCTCTTCAGGATCTTTTTGTGAAGTTTTTTTACATTACCGACCTCATTAAACAAAGGACAAACTACGGAAATTTCCGGATTATTAAAATTTTTTGCATCTGATTTATTTAAACTATTATCGTTCATTTAAGACAAAAGTTAATTTTGTAATTCAAAATAATTCAATATAAGTTACAAATATTACAAAAAACTGATTTAAAATAAAACACACAATCAGCTTTAATTGCGGCATTGCTAACTTAAATAGTAGCTATAAATCAGTTTAATTTCAAGTAATATAAAAAATCCCCCTTGGAAATCTAAGGGGGATTTTAAAATTGCTATTTTTATTCTTCCACACAATCCCATTCCCAGCCACCATAATTTCCAAGATCCATGTTTAAAGTAAAATTAACCGCCTCATAACCCTGCTCGCATAAACCTTCGCTGTTAGCGTTCAATTCATTGTAATCAGGAGGTGTGGCAAAAATACTGGTGTTATTAATAGTACCACAATGATAATCATTGGTGTATTTATTGGCATAACAAGTAGCTTGAACGCCTTGGCAGTTCCATTCCCATCTGCCATCTTTTTCTACAATGGTACCTTCCGGACTAGTATTTAAGCAAAGAGCGGTTTCATATCTACAATCATCCAGATTTAAATTATTGCATAAAGCCTGTAATAAATCATTCTCGTTATCGTAATTACCTCCTACCATATTACAAGCTCCTTGTTGAGGTCCCGGTGTTGGAGATTCTCCTGGCTGAGGAGATTCTCCTGGCTGAGGAGATTCTCCTGGCTGAGGAGATTCTCCTGGCTGAGGAGATTCTCCTGGCTGAGGAGATGGCTGATATGGAGAAGTTTGCTGATATGGAGAAGGTGGTGTTGGTGAAAAATCTGAGGGTTGATGAGGAGGGTTGGTCGGCATTTGAGGCGGTTCTTCAGTTGGAGGAACAAAGTTCTGCTTACTGACGGTACATTCAACACTTTGAGTGAGACCATTGGGATCAGCCCAATCTCCACAATTCCATTTCCAGGAATTTCCAGCATCTCTAGTACTTTCCCAAACAACATACCCTATAGCGCAGGCTTTATCAATTTCCGGCAATGGATTGTTGGGATCCATACCAAGGGCGCTGTAAACACTTTCCGGAGTTGGATAGTTCCCGGCAGGAGGATAATTACATTTAGGTCCGGTTCGCTCGGCTTTACAAGTAACCGTTTCTTCCACTAAAGCCGGGTCAGAAGTATCTTTTCCGCATTTCCATTCAAATCCGTCATCCACTTCTTTGGG
>WJJL01000002.1 GCA_014729725.1 Candidatus Moraniibacteriota bacterium
ACCATAATCGAAAGATGATTCGAAAAACAAAAACCTCGAACTTTATTCATCTTTTTGCTGTCGTATTCGATAACTTGGGCTTTTGTATTATAAAGATTTTTAAAATGCTCTTTTGTTATTTCCAAAGTTTTTAAGACTCCCTCTCGAATTGCAACGCTTGGAACGGTAATAATAAACTTGCTCAAGCCGTATTTTTTATATAATTCAAAAATGGTCCGAAGATATACATAAGTTTTACCGGTTCCGGTTTCCATCTCCACACAAAAATCAAGCTCGTCGCTCTTTTTTGCCGAATCCTCATCAATTTCATTTTCTTTTAAAATTTTATCCCTATTTTCAAGGACCTTTTCTTTAGTTATTTTTAAAACATTCTTATAAACATCAAAAATTCTATCCTCCGGCCTCGTATAAACGGCTCCTTCAAAAAGACCAACAACCGAATCAATCGCATCAATCTGATATTTCAAGTTTGGTTCAAATTTGAATTTCATCTTAATATTTTTTATAAACCTGCTTTATTAAATACATAGCATAATCAATCTCATCAATATCCTCAATAAAAAATTCTGAAATATGCTTATGATAATATTTCATACTATTTTTTTGATAAGTTAATATTTTATTCGAATCTTTAATATCATTTGGTTGTATTCTATAAAGCTCTACTCTAAGTTTTTGTTTTCTAATGGTTACTGCAATAAAAACATTATTATCAATTTTAAACCCTATATAATGCCTTGTTGGAATTATATTAATCCTTTCATCCAATTCCAAAACTCTTCCTTTCAACTCCTCAAACAACTCCCTCGACTTCTCCCACCCTTCCTTAAAATGATCTTCAATAGTGTATTTCTTAACCTCCCGACTAACCTTATTAACCGTCTCACTCTTTGAAATTGTCTTAATCGACTCCTTTGAATCCAAAGGCTTTAATTGATTAAAAGAAATTAAATCCCCTTCATATTGCCTAACCTCCCAAAGTTCAATTGGTAAATCTTTAAAATTAATTGCATTTTGTTGATAAGAATTAAAAGAATTCGCCAAAAACAAAACCCGCGATTGAGACCAATCAACATCACCTCTTTTCAAAGTCGTCTTTTTTCTTCATTATACTCCAAAATAAAATCAGCCTTATTATTTATCATCAAAGCCAAATAAGCATAACCCTGATCAACAACACTCGAGCTTTTATCCCTTTTATACTCAATTATCACAAAAGACTTGGTTTCTCGATCAAAAGCTAAAGTATCAACTCTAAAATTATTTAAACTAAATTCCCTTTTCACAAATTCTAACCCAAAAACATCTTCTAAATTTTTCTCAGTTAATTTTTGAATATTTCTTTCAAGTGAAATTTTCTGCTCATTTACTAATTTTAATCTTCCTTTATCTTTTTTATATAATGACATAAGAATTTTATTTTTTAGGCCAAAATAAAGATTTTATTTAACCTTATTGTTACATTATTTACCCCAAAAAACAAAACAATTAATATCAATGCTATCAACAAAATATAAAATATAACTTTTTCATCTCAAAAAATCATCAACATCAATCCCGGCCTGTTTCAATATAGCTCTCAAAGTCCCCTCTGGCATATCCCCTTTATGTCTTGGAACTGTTGTAAATAATCAACTTTCCTCATTAAACCAAATCCCATGACTGCCTTTAGCATCTCTATAAAAAACAAAACCAAATTTCTTCAGTTTTTTAACAATTTGCTTATATTTAAATCCAGATAATCTCCCCATCCTAAATAGTTATTCTTGTTGGGTAAAAAATTTTTTCCCTTTCTACAACTTCTTCATTATTTTCAATTTGATTTGATAAAATCTTAGAAGCAACATCTTTAGCAATCTCAACCGCTTCTTCAAAAGTCTTCCCTTGAGCAACCAAACCCTGCACATCGCTGCTTGTCACCAAATAATAACCTTCAGGTAATTTTTCAACCTCCAATATTATATTTTTCTGCAACTTTGACATTAAAAAATATTAATAATCTTAATTTAATATTAACACCATTTCGATAAATAATACAATATTCCACTCCCACCACGGTAAATCAAACCGCCAACAAACCACTACAAATTAGCCACCGCCACATCAGTCACCCCCAACCCCTCAAAAACCTCAATCCACTTTTTAACCACATTTTCAAAGGTGTTCCATCTTAGACCCAACTTGCCAACTACAATAATTAACCTTAATTACTTTTTTAAGAATTATCATCCCGTTTTTTTCCTATTTAAATTTTTTAAATGTTTGGCATTTTAATTAGTAACTACATTTCTACCGGTATTCTTTTTAATTTCTTCCCTTGCCTTTTTTGTAAATCCTCCTCCTTGTTTTGCAACCAATCTACTCTTATCCTTCAAAATTTCATTTGTTGAAGCTTCTGCTAGTATATTTAAAACTAATTCCAAATTAATCATATTATCTCGTAAATTCTACTTTTTAAAATTTTTTATTAAACCAATAATCATAAATTAGCCAACCAACCAATATAACATGTAAAAAAAGGCTTTTTTGCATGTTATCAAGTATAGGAAAAAATTAAGCAAGCTCCAAAAGGGGCTTTAAGGGGCTTTTTTGATTTGTGGATTTGTGCTTTAATGGAAAGAGTAAAAATTAATCTAAAAAATTATGGATAATCTGAATCAAGACCATAATCAATCCATGCCTCCTTCATCACCAACACCTCAAAAATCGACCAACATTTTATTAATTATTTTGATTACGGTTGTATCGACTAGCATTTTAACAGGTGGGGTTATTTATTTTTTTCAAGACAAAAAAATTGACAATGTAAAAAAGGAGCTGGAAAGTCAAATAGAAAAATCAAGCCAGGAAAGTCAAAAAAGCAAGATACCTTCTGCAAAAACAAAAACTGATGTTTCAGAGCCGGTTACAAAAACCAATTCACAACCAACTAGCAATCCAGCTACTGATTCTGTGGAAACAGGAGAGTCCGAACCCTATGCCGGTTGGTCAACATATATAAATGATCGTTTCAACTACAAAATCAAATATCCTCAATCAATTCAGAATCAACCTGTTGTTATTAGTGAAGCGACAAAGGCAATGTTTAATAACAGTGGAGATGTAATAGGTGATGCTTCTAACCTAACTGCGGAGGAAAGATATGCTAAATTTACAGGAAAAATATGCATGAACTTTAGTTATGGTCCAAAGATTGGCAGTATTAGCATTGCAGCTCCGGAGAACCAAAATAAAGTTGCTATGTGTGCATATATCGGCGGTCCAGATTTTAAGCGTCAAGAAAATTTTCAAGAAAATATTACCATAGCGGGCAAAACTTATACAGCAAAGGTTTTTAGACTTTATGGCCATGATGATAAAGCCTTTTTTGAACAGGTAAAGTTTAGCTTGGCTGATGGGACACAGATTTATTTAACTTCCGGAACAGATATTAATTCCTATCAACAATGGCCTCAAATAAAAGCTGAATTTATTAAAATTTTAGAATCTTACGAAAAAATCAGCTGAATGAATGACAGGATTATGTCAATACAAGAACTTTTTTATTCCCAATACCAAATTAATGAATTGGTAAAAATGGAAAAAATTAAAAAAACAATACGAGAATTTCAATCCGGCGAAGCTAAGAAGAGGTTTGTTTAAAAAGATTGATAAATTAAAGCGAATAATACAGTAACTACAATTTTTCGATAATTGAAAATTTAAATTTAATTCCTATATTTGCCTTAGGCTTAAAAAAAATTGTATAATTATTATAATTTAAATTAACATTAACATAGCATTATATAAAATATTAAAATTATTTTATGAAATATAAAAAAAACTTATATTTAATCGTTTTATTTATTTTTTTGTTTTCGGTGTTTTTAACTCATAAGGTTTTTTCTCAAGATAGAAGTGGGGCTTGGGATAGGGAAAAATTTGAACAGGAAAATAAGTTATGGGAAAAAGAATTAAATCTTTGGGAAAATAAGTTTGAAACAATTTTTGAAAAAAGAGATGAATGTTTGGAAAGAAGAGAAGAAGAACTAGAAGAGCAAATGATAGAGGTTGATGACTTTGAAGATAGAAGATATTGCAATGAAGAAGGTTGTTTTGAAGAGGATATGTTTGGTTTTATCTTTGAAGGAACTAATGGTGAACGATTCGAGATTGAAAAGGAGTCAACAAATGCCGATTATTATGGTCCGGATGGAGAATTCTATGAATCATCAAATGGAGGACAGGTTATTATCTATAAAAAAGGAGATGAATATTGGGAAAGTACTAATTTCGGTCAGGTTTTGATTTATAGAGATGGTAAAGCAAGAGAATGGGAAAGCTCAAATAGTGGACAAGGGTTTACTTATAAAGGACCTGAAGGAAAATGGAAAAGCAGTAATTATGGACAAGTGTTTGAATACAAAGGAGAAAACGAAGAATGGGAAGGTTCTAGATATGATGATGAGGATGATATTAGGGATTATTATGAAGATGAATAGGATTATGATGACGATTGAAAATTTAAATAAAAATTAATAAAAAATAAGTGAAAAAAAACAATTTTGAAACCCAAAATTTGAATTCAAATTCAGATTTTAATCTGAATCAAAATCAATCTAAAAATAATAAAAAAATATTAATTATTTTAGGATTAGTGATTGGTTTTTTCATTTTATTATTAATTATTGGTTTTGTTTTTATTTATATAAATATATTGTCAAAAGGGAGAAGTTTTTTAAAAGATAATCAACAATTTGAAAAAATGGAAAATGAGGATGGAAATATTTATAATAAAAAAACAACTGAAAGAGAAGGGGTTTTGGAAAGCAATAATATAGAGGAGATTTGTCTTTTAGAGTATGAGAAATTAATGAAATGTAATCAAGCTGATTTTGATTTCTGTAAAAGTTCCGATTTTAGAAGGAGTGAATTGGAACAGGCTAAGATTAATGTAGCAAAAAATAATTTGATTTTAATTTTTGACGCTTCGGGAAGTATGGCAGGACAAATAAATGGAGAGGCTAAAATAAAAATCGCTAAGGATGCGACTAAAAATTTTATAGATAAAATCGCCAAAGACAATAATTTAAATTTTTCAATGATTGTTTATGGACATAAGGGTAATAATTCTTATAGCCAAAAACAAATTTCATGTGCCGGGGTGGAAGAAATTTATCCGATTGGAAATTTGGATGCTAATTTGGTAAAATCAAAGATAGATTCTTTTACTGCAACCGGCTGGACTCCAATTGCGGTTTCTTTTGAAAAAGCAAAGCAAGTTATTATGTCAAAGAATACCGAAGGAGGACAGAATTTAATTATTTTGGTTAGTGATGGGAAAGAAACTTGCGATGGCGATCCTGTTGGAGTAATTAAAAGGTTTAAAGAGTCGGGTTTAAATATTCAAGCCAGTGTAATTGGATTTGATGTTTTTGGGGAAGAAGAAGGGCAATTAAAAAAAATCGCTGAAGCCGGAGGTGGAGATTACTTCTCGGTTAAAGATGCCAGTGATTTTGAAATGGCCTTTCAAAAACATGAAAATATGTTTAGAAAAATGGATTATAAAATTAAAAGCTCGGTAGAGCAATTATATGACATAAGTTTTGTTATAAATAAATATAATCAGTGTAAGATGATGCTTAAAAAGGAACAGACTGCGATGATTTTAGATATTTATGCAAGTAAAATTGTAAAACCGGGGTGTGAGGAATTTGTGGAGCAAAGATATCAGAAGAGATATGATGAAATAATCAGTACAATTGAAAACAATTTACAATCGGATAAAGCTGAATTTTTAAAAATGCTAGAAGCAAGCACTGAACAAAAAATCAATAATTAATGGGATTATACCCTTTCCAATTAATAATCTCCAATATCAAACAGGAGGCCGGGGCTTTAAACTCTTTGTTTAAAATATTAAATTGAAATGGCTTTGTTGCATTGGATTTGACATTTAAATAGTTTATTATAAAAATTACTTACTATTAATAATTTAAATAAAAAATATGGAAAACACTATGGAAAACAAACCACAAGAACCTAAAAGTTTTGAAAGTTTTGAAGATTTTAAAGATTTTATTATTAAACAAATCAAAGAAAAATTAAATCTTACAACTCAAAATCTTGGTATCGAAATTTACGACGATGAATTTAACAAAAAGATTATGGAAGGAGGGGAAAAAGGTACCTTGACTAGATATGGTGTTTCTAAAATAAGAGATTTTCGCATAAAAGAAGAAGAAGAAGAACTTGAGGGAAAATTTCACTATAAAATTCAATGTAAAATAACCCCTATAATGAAAGGAACCGATGGAGGGGAACAAGATGTCGAATTTAAAGTAGAGGTTTCGTTTGAGGTGGAGGAGGAGGAATTTTTAGAGATAAGCATTAATCCATATGATATTCCAGATCATATACAGGAGAGAGCAACTGAGAGTATCAAAGAATCAAGAGGAAGAGCTGAAACTGTACATAAAAAAAATATGCGTAACGCATTTTTAGGAGGTGTACCCGGTTCTGGAAAGGGAGGAAAATGAGTAAAGTAATTAAAAGGATTGGAATTAACTTTTTCAACTGCTTATTTTATCCTGCTTCGACTTACTGTTAAATCTATCCTGGAAAGAGTTAGTTGACAATATTTTATGTAATCAGCTTAAAGTAAATTAATCAAAATAATTTAACAACCCGCTACTGCGATTTTCATTTTCTGGTAAATCTTTCTTTTAAAAAACTAAAAACAGTTTACTAAAAAGGTAGGGCTGCCGGACAAAAAAGCAAAAATCCCCATAATCCAGGGCAACCTGAAATCAATTTTGTGGAGGCGAAGAAGCTATGATAATTTTATTCAAATAATTATCAAACAATTTTTGATCCTTCTTTTCAAAGAATAGTTTGGATAAATGAATATCTATACAATGACCATTCTTATAATAAGTAGCA
Source organism: Candidatus Moraniibacteriota bacterium (assembly GCA_014729725.1). Lineage (GTDB taxonomy): Bacteria > Patescibacteriota > Minisyncoccia > CAIUEV01 > JAHKAQ01 > WJJL01. Next base: position 6,922 of record WJJL01000002.1, read on the forward strand.
TATAAATGTTTTTGATTTATTGTTTCTCCCACAAAAGCTGAAAGGTTTTGCCCTTCTACTTCATTGCCTTCAACTGTTTTTTGTATATACTCTATTATCGCATAGTCTCCTTGTTGATATTTTTTCGATTCATCGTAGTTTTTTAACTTATCCCATAAATCTTCCTGACAGTCCTGAGTAGAAGAAACCTTATCAGACATTTCGGTGATTTTAATCGAAATATTTAGTTCCCCATCATTACCCATTAGATATGAATAATTGGTTTTATATTCATCATAATGCTTTTTATATGAATTCGACTCTATATATACTCGCCAATTTCCATTAGGACTTTTTATACTATTGTTATTTAAAATGCTGTTTTTCTTAGGTGTTTTTTGTTCTACTTTTAAAGTTTTTTGAATTTTAATCCATTCATCAAAGCTTGGATCATTTTTCTCCCGACTGGTGTAAGTTGAAGATAAAACAATATCATCATAAAAAATTATTGATCTGGAAAGATATTTATAATCATCGCCAATATTTGCAGAAGAATTGTCTGTTAACGGCATAAAATAATGTCCAGTAAATTGATCCCCTTTTATTTCTTTTATAATCATTTCTTTTTCTGAGGCAATTTCTTTAAGAATAAGCCATTCTTTTTCAAGCATATCTTTCGTGTTCAGTTTTTTATTATTGCTATTTAAAGGAGTAATTAAAATTTCAAAATTATCATTATCTTTTTTTTGAATCTTGAAAGTTTTAGCCGGATCTTCAAGTGAACTCATTTCTTCATCTATTTTTATTTTCCAGCTTTTAGGAATGTCAATCGAAATAGATCTACCATCATCAAGAGTTATAATATTTTTGTCTACATTTCCAGATTTGTTTGTTTGATTTTTCTTTTTTTCTTCAGAAGTTTTATTTATTGAATCTTTTATTTGTCCTTTATCTTGCTTTTTTGATTTATTACAACCAGCTAAGCCTATCACTGACATACTTATCACTATTAATAAAAGTTCTTTTCTCATATTTTTTTAATTAAAAATTAATCGATTCATTTACCTAAAAAGGTACATTAAAAAAAATAGGTGGCAAGTTTTAACTCAGCATACCTTTCTTTATATTCCTTTATCTAACTTTTGTTGGTCCTTATTAGCATAAAAATATCTTGAAAATTAACTTCCTTCAAGTTTTCAATGATTCCAATTATTTCTTTACCCATTGGCCATCATCGCTTTTTTTATACTGTTTTTTAACCGCTGACCAGGCCACCTTCATGGCCGTCTCCTCTCTTGAACTGTCGCCGCTTCTTTGACCAGGATCGCTATATTGATCCCGGGCGCTGTTATAGGCTTTCATAAAAATTTCTAAAGCATGAGAAGGAAGGCTGCTTTTTACGGATTCCGGTAAGTCTTCCTTTTTTTGGTAAGGCATAACAAAAATTATTTTTTAAAGCAACTTTATTATCCCATTATTTAAAGTAGAAATTATCACTAATTTTTACTTGTTTTCTTTTCAAGAATTTTAGAATTATTCTTAAAAATGGTCAACTTTTCATTTTAATTTCAAAAATTCCCTTCATTTTTAATCTAAGGTTGAAAAATTAATTTTCAATAATCGCTTTTTTTATTTTTTTAACGGTTAGAGTTTAAATTAAAATCAAAAATAAAAGGTTTATAGAAAACAATACCACTGAATTTAGCTAATCTTTTCTTTGTGGGCAACTGGAATGATTCTGTACAATTAAGCAATATTAAAAGCAAGTCAGGCAATTAATTTCTTTTTCAAAGCCTCCTAAAGACTCATTTGCCGTTTATGCATATCTACATTAAAATTATAAAAGATTATAAGCTATATCAAAATAATAACTTCGCCCCAGATTTTCCTTAGTGGAAATCTTCAACAATTCTCATAATTAGAAATAAAAAAATTCTAATCATTAATTCAAATGTATGAAAAAAGTAATAGTTTTTATTGGAACGGCTTTTCTTTTGGGCTGTTCTGTAACCGAATTATCAAAGCCGCCGGAAAACAAAATAAAGCAAAGCCCGCAAGAAAATCTTAATCAAAACCGGGAAAAGCCCAAACGAATCGGTGGGCAAAGAGACCAGCATGGCTGCCTAACACCGGCAGGCTATACCTGGTGCGAAAAAAAACAAAAATGTTTAAGAACCTGGGAAGAACCCTGTGAGTAAAATTAATAAAATCAAGCCAAGAAACTCTTTCAAAACCTCTTCTTTACCTCATGCAACAATCTATCATCTATTTGATCCGGCATTACATCCCCTTTGGGATTATGTTTTTGAGCCTGATTGTAGATCTTGTGTTTAATTTGTATTAAAAAAGGCTTGGCATAAGTTTTAATTCCTTTAAATAAAAAATAAAAACAAAATAAAAAAATCAATAGAGCAAATAAAAAAAACAAGGGTTTGGACAAACTCTTCATGTTTTCAAAATTTAATTTACATTAATATAATCAACCTTAATATTTTCATCAGCACCGTCCGCGTTGGTTATAATAAGTTTTACAGAATAGATACCGGGATTGATAAAAGTATGGGAAGGATTTTGTTGCGCGGAATCAATGGTTCCATTATTATCAAAATCCCACTGCCAAGCAAACGGATAACCTGTGCTACTATCGCTAAAGTTCACTGTCAGAGGTGCGGATCCTGAATTCTGATCGGCGCTGAAATCAGCCACTGGTTTTAAGTATCTAAAGCTATGTAAGGCTGTATCGTGCTCTAAAGAAGTTTCTATTTGATCGCGCATATTAAGCAGATCATCCATGTCTGTCCAAACACTGCCGATATCTTTTATATTTAAACCGACTTCGGCATAATTAAAAACACTTCTTTCGTATTCCGTAGTGCTGCTTATAGAGCTAAAAGAACCCAGACCATAAGCCATAATGGAAATATTGTCCAAATAACTGTCTAAATCGGCAAACCACTGATCTCTTTGAGTCTGCGAGGACCATCCAACCTGCCCTCCCTGGGAAGGAAGTTTATCAAAATAATGACCCAAATCGGCATATAACTTCAAACCGGAATCTCCATTGAAGGAATCGTTTATTAAATCCCGCACTTGACCAAAAAAATCCTTCATACTAATTAAAAGCTGCTTTTTATCTTCAGCGGTCCCGTTATCCCATTCATTCGTCAAAGCTTGGGGTTCGATATCTAAATGAATAGCATCAAATTTTTCCGCACTATCCGATCTACTATTGTTAAAATCAACAACCTCGCTTTGAAGATCATTTAAAAATTCGCTTCTTGCGACCGAAGATACTAAAACCGACTGAGATGGATCAGAAACCACATTTCCATATAAAGCTTGAGATTCAATGCCGACCTGATCTAATTTTTTATTCCAAGCTGCAATTACTGAGGGTTCGCTAAGAGTTCGATTACCGTAAGAACCGTAAACTCTTTTTATCTCCCGATCTTGATAATCTGCAATTATTTGAGATTCTTTAACTGCATCCCCTACTCCTTCAACAGTTCCCCAGGGATTGCCATAACCCTTCCAATGCCAAATGCCTCTGGTTATAGGTCTTGGTAGAACCTCAATATAACCAGTCTTTAATTCGCTATCGGAGCTGTTAGAATCAGTAACGACAAGTTTTACACTGTAAATACCGGGGGAATTGTAGATATAGACAGGATTTTGATGATTTGAGTCAACTACACCATCGTTATCAAAATCCCAAGACCAGGTTAAAGCGTTATTAAAAGATTGATCTGTAAATTGAACTGTTAAAGGAGCCCGGCCGGAAGTTTGATTTGCATTAAACTGAGCGGTTATGGGAATAAATTCTTTACACACTTGCTCATTACAAATAAGACTTGCGCAATCATTGTCGATTTTGCAGTTTTCCCCTATATCGCAAGCTCCGCAAACCCCTCCGCAGTCTATATCAGTTTCAAATTCAGAATCAAAAATTCCATTTGAACAAAAATCTTGATCAAAATTATCCGGATTATTATCGGGATTATAATTATCGTCTCCTTCTTCCCCAAAATCCTCATCCTCTTGATCCTCATCTTCTTGCGAGCTATCATCATCAGAATCATCGTCATTATCATCATCAGAATCATCTTTATCATCAGAATCATCGTCAGAAAGATCAAGTTGATAATTATTGGAATAATAATTCAGATATCCTTGAGTCCAATAGCTATTCCAATTAGTTTCCTGATCAGGGTTTAAAACTTCATTATCTTTAGTCTCCTGTTTTGTTCCAAAACCAGTACTTGAATTATCTAGCTTATCCTTACCTGTAAAATCACAAGAGCAGTCTATTATTTGTTCATTTTTATGGCTTACCCCTCCCCTACAGTTATTTTTCTTACTCCAAATCCTGGTCAAAAATCCCTCATTACAATCAGAATCATGATAAGTCCAATCCGATTCAAGACACTTTCTCTTTCCGGTCTTATAATTTTCTTTAGTTTTAATCAAAAACAAAATAATAAAAAAAATACCTAAAAAAGCAAGGAGCAAAAAAAATATCAATCTCTTTTTATTTTTATGTTTTTTTTGTTTTTTAGACATTTGTTTTTTTTAAAAAAACTAGACCTATTGCGAAATAAATACTCTAAAAACATCAAACCCCAAAGTTCAATGATTTGGCATTAAAAGCTACAACCACGGTGCTAAGCGACATCAAAACAGCTCCCGCCGCCGGAGATAAAATAAATCCAAAAGGCGCTAAAACTCCGGCAGCTAAAGGGACGGCAAAAATATTATAACCGGCGGCCCAAAACAAATTTTGAACCATTTTCCTGTAAGTTTTCTTTCCAAAAGAAATTAATTTGACAATATCTTTAGGATCGTCATTAACCAAAAGAATATCTGCGCTTTGAGAAGCAATATCAGTGCCGCTTCCAATTGCTATGCCTACATCGGCTCCGGCCAAAGCCGGCGCATCGTTTATACCATCCCCGGCCATGGCTACAAATTCCCCTTTTTGCTGAAACTCCTTAATCTTTTCCTGTTTCTGATGAGGCAAAAGCTCGCTTAAATACCCGTCCAGCTCAAGTTTATCCGCTATTTTTTTAGCAATTTTTTCATCGTCCCCGGTAATCATCCAGACCTTAATTCCCTTTTGTTTTAATTTCTTTACCGCTTTTAAAGAGTTTTTTCTAAGAGAATCAGCTAATCCCAAAAGAGCTATGATTTGTTTTTTGTTATTTTTCTGCCGAACCATAACTACAACAGTCCCCTCCAAATCATCGCTTTGGGAAGGTCTTTTAAGTCCCAGTTTCTCCAGATGCCTTAAACTGATTAACATAATCTCGTTTCCTTTTACTTTGCCTTGCACCCCTTTGCCTTTTAAGACTTTAAAATTTTTAGCTTCCAAAGAGGGGGCGCTAATCTTTTTGGCTTTTTTAACTATCGCTTTAGCGATTGAATGTTCGGATTTTTTTTCCAAAGCCGCAGCCCAAGCCATGATTTGCCTTTTATTGTAATCTCTATCCAAAACTACGATTTTATTTAAACTAAAACTCCCCTGAGTCAAAGTACCGGTTTTATCAAAAATAACAGTGGAAATTTTTCTGGAATTTTCAAAAGCCTGCCTTTTTTTAATAATCAGTCCGTTTTTGGCCGAAAGAGAAGTGGAAACTGCAGCCACCAAAGGAATCGCCAAACCCAAAGCATGAGGACAGGTTATCACCAAAACCGTAGCCATCCTTTCTACGGCAAAAGCCAAATTATCGGAAAAATAAAACCAAAGACCGAAAGTTAAAACACCTGTTGTAACCGCTATAATCGTAAGCCAAAAGGCCGCCTTATCAGCTAAAGTCTGGGTTTTTGACTTGGATTCCTGAGCTTGTTTAACCAACTCAATTACCTTATTTAAATATGAATTTTTGCCTACCCCCTTTACCTCAACCTCCAAGGAACCATCCTGATTTATGGAACCGGCGATGACTTTTTGACCTTTTGTTTTTTCCACCGGTTTTGACTCTCCGGTTAACATTGATTCATTCACAGAGCTTTTCCCGGAAACTATTTTCCCATCGGACGGAATTTTTTCATAAGGTTTAATTAAGATTACATCTCCTTTTTTAAGATTGTCTATTTTAA
>WJJL01000012.1 GCA_014729725.1 Candidatus Moraniibacteriota bacterium
AATGAAAATACGGCAAAAGAAGTAATGGAACTATTCAAAGGCAAACAGTTGGATCAGTTAGAAGATTGGAAAGGCGTCTTGCAAAGGTGCGCAAGTTGGGGAGTGGCAAAACAAGTAATGAAACTATTTGAAGATAAATCGTTGGAGGAATTGGAAGATTGGAAGAATCTGTTGCAAAGCTGCGTCCTAGGAGGAGCGGCAAAACAAGTAATGAAACTATTTAAAGATAAATCGTTGGATCAGTTAGAAGATTGGGAAGGCGTCTTGCAAAGGTGCATAAGTTGGGGAGCGGCAAAACAAGTAATGGAACTATTTAAGGATCAAGATTTACAATTTTTAATAGACGAAAAAAAATGGTTAAGTGTTTTAGAGCGGCTTAAATATAAAGTTTTAAAAGCAGAGAAAGCTTTTATAATTAAAGATATAAAAGAAGAGCATAAAAATATCTTCAAAGAAGAAATTAATCAAGAAGAAATTAAGCAAATAGAACAATATTTGAATCAATTAGAATTTCCCGAGCTTTTGTTTTTTGATCTTGTTTTAAAAAAACAAGGATTTTTTAATAAAAGAACTTTAGATATTTTTTCTGGAAAAAGATTTGCTGTTCAAATTGAAAAAACTAACAGCGAGTTATATATTTTTAAAAAAAACAATTGTATTTATATTGTAAATGAAATTAATCGAGATTCGGCTGAAGTTTGGGAAAAACTCCATGAACAAGGGATACCGGTTGCTCCAATTTACAAAACTGACTTTAAGAAAGCACAAAAAAAAGCAAGAGTATTTTCGCGTTTTTGTGGCTTAGCTTTAAAAAACATTGCTTTAAAAGAAGAGGGATTAAAAGAAAACCTGGAAGCTCAGAAAAAAGAAATATTAAATCAATTAGAAAAATTAAAAGTTATACACGGACATCCACATGATGGTAATTTTGTAGTGGAATTAATTGATAAAAAATATTATGAAGAAATGATGAAAAAAGATAAAAATGTTAACAAAATTCCCTGGAAAAAGGATAAATTTGAATATGATATAGAAAAATATGACGAACAAAAACATAAACCGGTAGTGCGCTTGATTGATTTTGATGAGGCTGAAGCATATTTAGAAATTTAGCGATAAAAGAAGTTTTTAATAACGGTTATAACATTTTATTATTGTTTAAATGCAAACAATTATTCCCAATCAATCAAAATTTAATGAAATTACTCAAAAAATCAAACAAGACGGGGTAAAAAACCTTCATTTTTTAAGCGATTTCGACCGTACTTTGACTTATGGAACACTTATTGGTAAAAAAACCTCTTCTATTATTTCAATTTTGCGGGATAACCATTATCTGACAGCTAATTATTCCCAAAAAGCTCAAGCGCTTTTTGATAAATTTTATAAGTGGGAAATTGATCCTGATCTTTCCATTTCCCAAAAAAAGCAAATTATGCAAAAATGGTGGAGATCTCATTTTGAACTTTTAATTCAATCAGGTTTACACAAAGCTGATTTGGAGAGTATTGTGGAAAAAGGTAATTTGGTTTTAAGAAAAGGAGTCAGGGAGTTTTTAAAAAAGCTAAATAAACTTAATATTCCAATCATTATTTTTTCTTCAAGTGGAGCTGGTGAGGCAATAGAAATATTTTTTGAAAAAAATAAAATTAATTTTCAAAATGTTTATTTTGTGATTAATCGTTTTAGATGGAATAAATCCGGAAAGGCTAAAGAAGTTGTTGAACCAATCATTCATAGCTTTAATAAGGATGAAACCCTGTTGAAAGATTTTAAACCGATTTTTGAAGCGGTCAAAGATAGAAAAAATGTGATTTTAATGGGTGATAATCTTGGCGATCTTGGCATGGTAGAAGGTTTTGATTATAACAACCTTTTTACAATCGGTTTTTTGAATTCTTGCCACGATCAACTTGAGCAGGCATTTTATAAAAGTTTTGATGTGATTTTTAAAGGGGATGGAGCCTTGGAAAGCGCGAAACTGGTCAGCTGGTTTTTGGGAAGTTGAATTGCTCATATTGTTACAATTGAAGCAATTAGGGTTAGCTTTTGGATTCAAAAGCAAGGTGGAATGGCAGATATAAAATAAACAGGATAACACCAAGAGAAAAAACCTCTCAGGCAATGCTTTTAAATATATCTAATCAAGAACCTGAAAAGACAACCTCAACTCTGAAACAGTACAAAATTTGACAGAAAAAAAATTTTCTATTATTTTTTAAACAGTTAAGATTATTTTTTGATTGATGAAAAAAATAAATTCAATTACAACCGGAACATTTTTGAGCTTGATTGTGGTAGTGGAATCCACCTGAAGTGGCCGGTTTTAAATTGAATTTAATTTTTACCAAGAACCAGGCCACCAAAGGGTGGTTTTTTTAAATGCTTTTCAGAGGTTCCTTTATTACAAAACAACTAATCAGGACTGCTTATAATTTTCCAATTCAAATTAATTAAATTTTTTAATTTTAATTTATGAAACATCAACCTCCCTACCCCTACGCTTTTTTCGAAGGAAAAATCGTTAAAATTCAAAACGCCAAAGTCTCAATAATGATCAAAGGCATTCAATACGGCCAAGCTTTATTTGCCGGGATAAAAGGTTATTATGATCCAAAGAAAAATACAGTTAATATTTTTAGACTTAAAGATCATTATCAAAGAATGGTTGACGCTGTAAATATAGTCCCTTTTTCCTGGAAAATGAATTTTAAGGATTTTGAAAAGCTTTTTATAGAATTAACCAAAAAAAATAAGGTTAAAGAAAATTGTTATTATCGACCCAATGTTTACTCCAACGATCCAACCATTGTTCCGATCTTTACCGAAAAGGACGATCAATTTTCTCTTTACATGATTCCCATGGGGGACTATCTGGATGTTAGCAAAGGAGTTAACCTTATGGTTTCGAGCTGGACTAAAGTTGCCGACAATATGATTTCCACTAAATCGAAAGTGAGTGGGATGTATGTTAATTCATCTTTGGCTAAATACGAAGCCGTGCAAAATGGCTATGATGACGCTATTATGTTAAATCCGGATGGTTCTGTCAGTGAAGGAAGCGCCGCCAATATTTTTGGAGTTAAAGACGGGGTGGTTTTTACCCCGCCTCTTGGTTCCAATAATTTGGCTGGTATAGCTAGGCGGACCGTTATCAAGCTTTTAAAAGAGGAGTTGGGAACAGAAGTCAAAGAACAGAAGTTCGACAGATCGCAGCTTTACACTTTTGATGAGCTTTTTATTAGTGGAACCGCTTCTCAGGTGGTTTGGATTAAAACAGTGGATAAAAGAACCATTGGTAAGGGAAAGATAGGGCCAATAACCAAACAAATCAAAGATCTGTATTTTGAAATAGTGAAAGGCAAAAACGATAAATATTCTTATTGGCTGACAAAGATTAAACTTTGATTTTTAATTTAAATTAAATAAAAATAATGCAATTACCATCTGACAAATTAAAAAAAGATACCGCCACTATGCCACATAGGGCGCTACTTAGAGCAGCCGGATTAAAAGACAGCGATTTTAAAAAACCCTTTATCGGTGTGGCGAATTCCTTTAACGATTTAGTTCCCGGCCATATCCATTTAAACGAGCTGACCAAAGAGGTTAAAAGGGGTATTGAGGATGGGGGAGGAGTTCCTTTGGAATGGGGGGTTCCCGGGGTTTGCGATGGAGTTGCCATGTTTGTGGAAATGCGACTTTCCTTGCCCTCGCGTGATCATATTGCCGATAATATTGAAATAATGACGCTTTCTCATAGTCTTGACGGTTGGGTTGGAGTGACTAATTGCGATAAAATCACCCCTGGAATGCTTATGGCAGCCGCTCGGCTTAATCTACCCTCTATTATTTTAACCGGCGGGCCGATGAAAGCGGGAAAAGTTAAAGGAAAAAAAATGGATGTAATTTCTAATTTTGAAGCGGTTGGAGCGATCAGTTCGGGAAAAATCAAGCAAAAGCAAGCTTATGAAATTGAATGCAAATCCTGTCCCGGAGCCGGATCCTGTGCCGGACTTTTTACCGCCAATTCCATGGCTTGTATGACAGAGGTTTTGGGAATGAGTTTAACTGGTTGCGCCACTACTCTTGCACTTGATCCTAAAAAGAAAAAACAGGCTTATGAATCTGGGAAAAAAGCAGTGGAACTGGTTAAAAAACAAATCAAACCAAAAAATATAATGATCAAAGAGGCCTTTGAAAACGCGGTTAGGGTGGATATGGCTATCGGCGGCTCTACTAACACGGCGCTTCATTTACCGGCTATAGCTCGAGAAGCCGCAATTAAATTACCCTTAACTTTATTTGACAAATTAGCCAAACAGACTCCCAATATTTGCCATATTAGACCGGCGGGTCCTTATATGATGGAAGACTTAGATAAAGCCGGCGGGATCCCCGCGGTTTTAAAGAGATTGCAAAAATTTCTTAAAAGTTCCAGAACCGTAAACAATAAGGATATAAAAGACATTGCCAAAACGGCTAAAGTCAAAGACAGTCAAATAATTCGTCCTTTAAGCAAACCTTTTTATAAAGAGGGGGGAATCGCGGTTTTAAAAGGTAATATCGCTAATAGTTCGGTGATAAAACAGACTGCTGTTGAACCGGAAATGATGAAATTCAGCGGCCCGGCTAAAGTTTTTAATAACGAACAGGCGATTCTGGATGCGGTAAAGAATAAAAAAATTCAAGACGGGGATGTGGTTGTTATTAATTTTATGGGTCCGGCCGGAGCTCCGGGAATGCCGGAAATGCTTACCCCCACCGCTGCCATCAGCGGAGCCGGTTTAAAAGTGGCGCTTTTAACGGACGGTCGGTTTTCCGGTGGCACCAGGGGAGCTTGTATCGGTCATATTGAACCAGAAGCTTATAATAAAGGGGTTATCGGGCTTGTTAAGAATGGCGATATTATTGAGATTGACATTCCCAAAAGAAAGCTAAATGTGAAATTAAGTCAATCGGAAATTATCAAAAGGAAGAAAAATTTTAAACGACCTAAACGAAAAACCACCGCTTTTATGGAAAAATTCAGGAATGATTATAGTGATTAATTTATAAATAGCGTTGGCTTTTGGTTTAGGTCCTTTTTCAGTCGGCCGGCGGGTAGAGGGAATGAATCTTAGCAATCAATATTATCCATAATTTTTAATAGCAATTCCTAAAACTGATTATTTATTTTAAGGAATTTTAAATTTTAATAAATTTTATATGACAGGCGCAGATATTTTACTTAAATCATTGATAAAAGAAAAAGTCGAAATAATTTTCGGCTATCCGGGAGGGGTTACCATTCCCCTGCATGACAAATTAAAGGATTATCCGCAAATTAAGCATATTTTGCCAAGGCATGAACAAGGAGGGGCTATGATGGCGGATGGTTATTTTCGTCGAAGCGGGAAAGTTGGGGTTTGCCTTTCCACTTCCGGTCCAGGAGCCACTAATTTAATCACCGGAGTTGCCAACGCTTATATGGATTCAGTGGGAATGGTGGTAATTACTTGTCAGGTGGCTACCAATATGGTTGGAACCGATGCTTTTCAGGAAGTGGACATTACTGGAATTACTCAGCATATAACCAAACACAATTATTTTGTGGAAAAGGTTGAACATTTACCAAGGATTATTAAGGAAGCTTTTTATTTGGCTTCCACCGGCCGGCCCAGACCGGTCCATATCGATATTCCAGTGGATGTTTTAAAGGCGGAAGCGGAGAGATTTGATTATCCGAAAAAAGTTAATATTCCCGGATATTGCCTCCCTGAAAAAACAGATCCTAAAAAAATTGAACAAGCGGTGGAATTGATTAAAAAATCAGCTCGGCCGGTGGCGCTTGTTGGTCATGGAGTGGCGATTTCCAAAGCGGAAAAACAATTAATGAAATTTGTGGAAAGCTGCGACATTCCGGTAATTACTACTTTGCTTGGAATTGGCTCTATTCAGGAGGATCATAGATTAAGTTTTGGGATGCTCGGGATGCATGGAATGGCTTGGGCCAATTATGCGGTAAGCAATGCGGATTTATTGATCGGAGTTGGCCTTAGATTTGATGATCGTATTACGGGGCGGATCGAGGAATTTGCCCAGGATGCCAATGTTATTCATATCGATATAGATAAGGCTGAAATTGGTAAAAATAAAGTGGTGGATATTGGTCTTTTGGGTGATTGCAAAACCATTTTAACCAAAATTAATCAAAAAAATCCTCAAAAATCTCACAAAGAATGGATAAATCAGATAAGAAAATGGGAAAAAGAAACTCAATTGGGAAAAATAAAAAAACAGGTGCGGTTGAAAAAATCCGATCATTTAATGGCTCAAGATATTATTGCTCAAATTGATAAACAAACCAGAGGTATGGCCGTGATCACAAGTGATGTAGGCCAAAATCAAATGTGGAGCGCTCAATATTATAAATATAAAAAACCCAATCAACTTTTAAGTTCCGGTGGTCTAGGTGCTATGGGCTTCGGTCTACCCGCCTCTATTGGAGCAAAATTCGCCACGCCTAAAAGCGATGTTTGGGCTATAATCGGTGACGGCGGTTTCCAGATGAATATTCAGGAATTGGGAACTATTATGGAATATAAATTGCCTGTTAAAATTGTTATTTTAAATAACGGCTATTTAGGAATGGTAAGACAGTGGCAGGAGTTGTTTTATAAAAAAAATTATTGCTCCACCAGGTTGATAAATCCCAATTTTGTCCAAATCGCCAAAGCTTATGATATTGAAGCTTATCGAATTAAAGATATGAAAAATGCCGAAAAATATATTAAAAAAGCGGCAGCCTACAAAAAACCCATATTATTGGAATTTGTAATCGGTCAGGAAGATTGCGTCTTCCCGATGGTGCCTCCAGGAAACACTTTAAAAGAAACTATAATTAAAAGAAAATAACCATGACCACTAAAAGAAATCAACAAATTGTTTTAATTAAAGTAGAGGATAAACCCGGAGTTTTGAGTAAAATCTCCTCACTGTGTCGAAGAAGAAGGTACAATATTAAGAGTTTGACAGTCGGCACTACGGATAAAAAGGGATTATCTCAAATCACTTTGGTTTTTTCCAAAGAAGAAGAGAGAATTCAAAATATCGCCAACCAGATTGATAAACTAATCGAGGTTATTGAAGTGGAAGTGGTAAATCCCAGAAATGTTATCGATAAAGAGGTAATTCTTTTAATCGCTAAAAACGGGCGTTTGGAGGAATATATTTTCAAAAAATCTACTTCTTATGATATAAATGTAAGAACAATAAACGAAATACAAGGCAATCCGGTTTATGAGATTTTAGGGGAAGGGGGAGCCATAGAGCTATTTTTGGATGGGATTGATCTAAAAAATGATGTCGTTAAAATGGTAAGAAGCGGTTTGATAGCTTTAAAAATTTAATTTTTCTATGCGTTTTAAAGATTTGGTTAAAAAAAATCGTTCCTACAGACGTTTTAAAAGCGGGGTTTTAATTAAAAGAGATTTTTTGGAAGAATTAGTTCAAGTCAGCCGCTTTACGCCTTCTTCCAGAAATTTGCAGCCCTTAAGGTATTATTTGGCTTTTAATAAAAAGCAATGTGATAGTATTTTTCAGTGTTTGGGTTGGGCCAAGAATTTAAGAAACTGGAAAGGGCCGGAAAAAAATAAGAAACCCTCGGCTTACATTGTGATTTTATTTGATAAGAAAAGAGCTCAAGAGCTTGGATCAAATGTTAATTTTGATGTTGGGATCAGCGCCCAGACCATGCTTTTAGCGGCTGCTGTTAAAGGATATTGCGGCTGTATGTTGGCTTCAGTTAATAAAGTTAAATTAACTCGGAGTCTAAATATTTCCGATAAGCTGGAAATTGCTTTAGTGGTTGCTTTAGGAAAAAAAGGTGAAAGGATTGTTTTAGAGGATATAGATAAAAATCAAGATACTATGTATTATAGGGATAATCAGGATATTCATCATGTTCCCAAAATCGTAAAAAAAGATTTAATAATTAACTAATTTGACATGGCAAAAATTAATTTTGGCGGGGTGGAAGAGGAAGTGGTAACCAGAGAAGAATTCCCGCTGGAAAAAGCAAGAGAAGTTTTAAAAGACGAAAAAATAGCCGTAATCGGCTATGGGGTTCAAGGTCCGGGTCAGGCTTTGAATTTAAGAGATAACGGTTTTGATGTAATCGTGGGGCAGCGAAAAGGTGGCGCTTCCTGGGAAAAAGCGATTGAGGACGGTTGGGTGGAAGGCGAAACTCTTTTTGAGATTGAGGAGGCTTGTGATAAAGCCACCTTTATTATGTATCTTTTATCAGATGCCGGACAAAAAGATCAGTGGCCTGTTATTAAGAAATACTTAACTCCCGGAAAAACCTTGTTTTTCTCCCATGGTTTTTCTGTAACCTACAATGATTTGACCGGGGTGGTTCCTCCTGCCGGGATAGATGTGATTTTAGTGGCTCCCAAAGGCTCCGGTTTAACAGTTAGAATAAACTATCTGGAAGGTAGTGGAATTAACAGTAGTTTTGCGGTTTATCAGGATGCCAGCGGAAAAGCCCAAGAAAAGGCGAAAGCTGTCGGTATTGGAATAGGATCCGGTTATTTATTCCCCACCACTTTTAAAAAAGAAGTTTACAGCGACTTAACAGGAGAGAGGGGAATTTTACTGGGAGCCTTAGCCGGAGTTATGGAAGCTCAATACAATGAACTTAGAAAACACGGTCATAGTCCCAGCGAGGCTTTTAACGAAACCGTGGAGGAGTTAACTCAAAGTTTAATCAAGTTGGTTGGAGCCAAAGGAATGGACTGGATGTATTCCAACTGTAGCACCACCGCTCAAAGAGGGGCGCTTGATTGGAAGGATAAGTTTAAAGAGGCGGTGGAACCGGTTTTCAAAAAACTTTACGAAAGTGTAAAAAACGGTACTGAAGCTAAAATTGTTTTAGAAAAAAACAGTCAGGAAAATTATCGCCAAGAATTAGACAAGGAATTAAAAGAGATGGGAGACAGCGAAATGTGGCAAACCGGAAAAAAGGTTAGAAAACTAAGACCGGAAAATTGGAAACAGGAAGCTTAAAATAATTTGGTTTGACTTTCCCTGGCTTTTTTGATGGCTATTTTCTTTTTGATTTTTTCAATTGAAGGATCGATTAATTCTTTAATATTGCTGTCTTTAATTAAATTATAAAAATCAGAGATTTTATTTTTCTTGGAAAATCTTTTTTGACTAAAAAGCAGATATAAATTTGATTTTGCTCGAGTGACAGCTACATAAAACAGTCTTTTTTCCTCTTGCTTATCTTTTGTATTTAAAGGAGTGATACCGTTTTCAAATCCGATGATAAAAACATATCTAAACTCGAGTCCTTTAGCGCTATGCATAGTACAAAGCGTTACTTTATCGGCTTTTTGGTCATAAAAATTTTTTAGCGAAAGTTTATTATAATAATCTAAAAATTTTTGTAGGGGATTTGCTAAATTTTCAAAAGCCACTAAAGCGTTTTTGAATTCAAAAAAAATCGTTTCTTTTTCAGGATTTTGTCCGCTTTTTTTTAATTTGAATTTTTTTATTATTTGAGCTGTCAAAGGGAGTAATTTATTTTTTTTGGAGTATTTTTTAATAAAGTCGATATTTTTTTTGAATTTTTTAACTTTTTCCAATTCTTTTGAATCTAGCTGGGTTTGCAATTCAAGATTTTGTTCATTAAAGATTAAATTTTTCACAGTTCGGTCTTTGTTTGTTAATTTTTTAATTTTTTCAAAAGTGTTTCCGGGGATGTAGTTGAAAGGGGATTGAATTATTTCATGTAAATCCCGATCATTAGCTGATTTTAAAAATTTTAAAATGTTTATAATAAAATTAATTTCTTTTTTTTGCCAAAAAGCCTCTTCCCCGGTTGCTTGAAAAGGAATGCCCGCATTCCTTAATTGTTTTTTTATGGTGTTGGAAATTTTTTTTAGCCGATAAATTACGGCAAAATCTTTAAACTTGATTTCCTTTTCGCCCTTGTTTTGCATTTCGCTTGCCTGATTTAAATTGATCCCGCCTATTTTTTGACTGATTTTTTTCGTTATCCATTTAGCTTCGCTTATTTGATTGTAAGTTTTTATGAGCTTAACCTGGCCTTTTTGGTTTTGATAGGCTTTTAATTTTAAAACATCCGGAAAAATTTTATTGGAAATTTTGACGATTCTTTGTTTGCTGCGGTAATTAATATCAAAAGTTACATGAGTTGGATTTTTGAAATGTTTCCCAAAATCGTTAAAGGCTTTTGGGTTAGCTCCTCTAAAAGCATAAATTGATTGATTTTTATCTCCGATAGCAAAAATGTTTACCGGTTTTTTTACAATTGATTTTAAAATTTTAAATTGAATTTTATTGGTGTCTTGAAATTCATCAACTAAAACATATTTAAATTTAAAACCGGATTTCTTATTTTTCTTGATAAGCTCAAAACTTTTTGTCAAAAGGTCGTCAAAATCATAAAGATTTTGTTTTTCAAGCTCTTTTTGATAGAGCTTAAATAAAGGCTGTGTTGTTTGACAAAGAGAAAGGTTTTTGGTTTTGGAAATTTCCAGCAGAATTTTTTTTGATTTTTTCAGTTTCGACCTTGGGATTTTATTTTCTTTGATTATTCGCCAAATTAATTGTTTCTTTTCTTTTTCCTCTATGATTTTTTTAGCTTTTTTTTTATCGAGTTTTTTTAAAATTTTTAATCCCAAAGCGTGAAAAGTGATAATTAAGGGATTTTGGTTTGAATTTTGAGACTTCACTCTTTCCTTGATTTCCTCAGCCGCTTTAGAGGTAAAAGTTAAAACCAAAATATCTTTGGGGTTGATTTTTTTTATTTGTATCAAGTAAAAAATTTTAGCTGTCAGAGTTTTGGTCTTGCCCGTACCCGGACCTGCCGTAACCAAGACAGCGCCTTTGCCGTTATTTAAAGTAATGGCTTTTTGTTGTTTGGAGTTTAGAGATTCAAGAAATTTCATCTGAAAGTTAAAAATCATTCAAATAAATTTTTTTGGCCGCCATATTTTTGAGCTTGAGTATTGTTTTCAAAAACTTTAATTATTCCAAAAACTCCGTCAAAACCTGGAGTGATATGCACTTGTCCTTTTCTCATCCGTTCTATTCCGCCAGCTAATTTTTCAAATCCGGCTTCTTTAATTTTTTCAATAGGCACTTTTCTTAAAATACTAAATTCATCTCCTAAAACGCTGTATAGTTTTTCGTAATCCCGCATAACTTTTTTGCCCGGTTTTTTAAACCCTCCCAGTTCGCTTAAAATTTCCAAAAGCGGGATAATATATTCCACCTTTTTGTGTTGTTTAGGCTTGTAATTGGATTTTTCATCTGCCAGCTCTCCAACACGATAATTAACTCCGACAACCAGAGGCTTGTTGCATTTGGGGCAGATACCCTTGTGTTTTTTGGTTTGTTCGCTGGTAAAAACCACATTGCACTTTCTATGTCCGTCACAGTGATATTTGCCTTCTTGGGGAAAAAATTCAATGGTCCCGATCATTCTTTTGTCGTTGCTTTGGATGGTTTTAATTATGTTTTTATAGGTAGGTTTACAATTTAAAATATTGGCTTCCCTTCCCATTTTTAGCGGAGAGTGAGCGTCGGAATTGGATAAAATGGTTAAATTTTTCAGCTGATCCAGACGCCAGTTCATAAAAGGGTCAGAGGATAATCCGGTCTCAATGGCGTAAATATTAGAAGAAAGTTCTTCAAAAGCCTCCTCAATCGAGTTAAAGCCGGATTTGGAGCCAAACAAGGAAAACCAGGGAGTCCAAATATGAGCCGGAATCAACATCGTCAGCGGATTTGAATTAACGGTTATTTTAAGCAGTTTTTTGCTGTCCAATCCAAGAATAGGCCTGCCGTCGGAGGTTAAATTACCGATTTCGGAAAGTTTATTATTGATTTTGGAAACGGTTTTAAAATCAGGCGCTAAAATCACATTGTGCATTTTTCTTACTTTACCGCCTTTACTGTATATGTTGCTTATTTCAGCTGACAAAATAAAACGAACCGATTTTTTTTTGATAATGGCAGGCAGGGTTTTATCTTGTTTTTTGGCCAGTTTATTTTTTAGCTTAAAAAGGCCATCCTCGGCGGGCTCTAATTTTTTTCTGATTTCATTGAACCAGGCCGGATGAGTAAAATCGCCGGTGGCGATTACTTGTATTCCTTTGATTTTGGCGAAGCGGTAAATATTTTCAAGATCCATGCTGTGGCTGGTGCCTCTTGAATATTTTGAATGGACATGTAAATCTAAGATAAATTCCATTGGTTTTGGGTAAAATTATTAAATTGATTGCTTAAGAAACTTTGGAAAAATAAATCAACTACTGCAATTTCCTTAAAAATTAAAATTTATTCATATTAGCTTTTTTTATAGCCTCTTATTTTAGAGAGCATTTTTTATCGACTTTATTATTGAGCAACAGGCAATATTTTTTTACTACAATTCGGGAAACGATTTTATTATGAATAATTTTATTTTTTCAAGCAAATTTTAAAATTTTCAATGAGTAATTCTAAAAATTTTATCAGTTTTAAAAATGTTTTTGCGCGTCTTGGCGGAAAAATGATTTTAAAAGACATAAACTGGAGGCTAAAAGAAAATGAAAACTGGGCGGTCCTTGGTCCCAACGGCGCCGGAAAATCTACTCTTGTAAGGAGTTTGTGGGGTGGGGCGGATATTGTTTTTGGATCCATCACTTATCATTTTGCCAAAAAAAATAAAAAAATTCCGGTTTTTCAAAAAAACAAAATTGGGTATGTTTCTTTTGAGCTAAGTAAAAATTTAATTAAGAAAAATTTTTATAAGAATCTCCAAAAAGATTATTCCGGAAGGCTTGGCCAGATTGTTACAGCTAAATCTATCGTTTTTTCGGCCGTTGCCAAAGGCAAGATAAAGGAAAGAGTCAAATTATTTAATGAATTGGTGGAGTTTTTTAAAATCAAATCTCTGCTTGACAAAGATTTCTACGCGCTCTCCAGCGGAGAAATCAAAAAGATTTTAATTTTAAGAGCCTTAATGAAAAAACCCAGACTTTTGATTTTAGATGAGCCTTTTGATAATTTGGATCAATCGAGCAAGAAAGAATTTTCCGGTTTGTTAAACGCTTTAATTGGGGAAAAGAAAATTCCATTAATTTTGGTTACTCACAATAAGGAGGAAATTTTAACTAAAATCAACAAGATTCTTTTTTTAAAAGACGGTAAAATTTTTGCCAAAGGAGGCAGGAAGAAAATTTTAAGTTCAAAATTATTAAAGAAATTTTATAATAAAGATCAAAATTTTAAATCGATAAGCGATAAACAGGGAAACTCAAAAATTTTAAAATTTTATCAAAACCCTCAAAAAGTACCCGATGAGTATGTTAAACTCAAAAATATAAATGTTATTTATGGTGGCAAAATGATTCTGAAAAATTTAGACTTTAGTTTTAAAAAGGGTCAAAATTGGCTTTTGACCGGACCCAACGGCGCCGGAAAATCAACTTTAGTAAAATTAATTACCAGTAGCCATCTTCAGAGTTACTCCAATGAGATTTGGATTTTTGGCAAAAAAAGAGGAAAGGGACAGTCCATTTGGGAAGCCAGAGCTTATTTATCCTGGGTTAGCAGTGAACTTCAATTAAATTATAATAAGGATATCAAGGTTTTTGAGGTAATTGCCAGCGGGTTTTTTGATTCCGTTGGAATTTACCGGACATTGAGCAAGGACAAGGAAAATAAAGTAAAAGCCTGGATTGATTTTTTAAAGATCAATAAACTCCAGCAAAAAAATTTCAATCTTTTATCCAACGGCCAAAAAAGAATAGTTTTAATTGCCAGAGCTTTGGTTAAATCCCCCTTGCTTTTGATTTTAGACGAACCCTTGAATGGATTAGATCCTTTAAACAAGCAAAAAGTGCTTAAAATTATTGAAAAAATTATTCAATTTACTTTTACCAATGTTTTGTTTATTGCTCATCAAGTAAAGGGTGCTCCCAAAGGAATTACCAATGTTATGAAATTGGAGCAAGGAAAGGCAAGGATTAAATAAATTTTTCAATTCCTATAATCATTAAATTTAAAAATTATGAAAAAAGTTATTTCCACCAAAAAGGCGGCCCCGGCAATCGGGCCTTATTCTCAGGCATTAAAGGCCGGAAACTTTATTTTTTTAAGCGGTCAGATTGGCTTAACCCTTAAAGGAGAAATTGTTTCTGAGAATCTCGAAGATCAAGTTCATCAAATTATGAAGAATATTCAGGCGATTTTAAAGGTAGAAAATTTGGATTTAAAAGATATTGCAAAAACGATTATTTTTTTAACGGACATGAATGATTTTGTTGTTGTAAACGAAATTTATGGCAAGTATTTTAATGGCATCTGCCCCGCTCGCTCCACGGTGGAGGTCAGTAAACTTCCCAAGGGGGCTAAAATTGAAATTGAGGCAATAGCGGTAAAGGATCAGTTTTAAAACCGAATTTTTTGTTTTGGATAGATCCTTTTTTTATTAGGATTTAGGGGTTTTAAAAAAATTTGCAATAAATTTTTTTTTATTATATAATTATAAATCCCAAAAGATTTTTCTGATCAAAAAAGAAAAAAAATATACAATTTAATATTAAATTTGCTTGACAAATAAATTATAAAATTTTAACATAATCAGATTTGTTAAATTTTTATGAATTTGAAAGCTCTAAAATTACAGAGATAATTTTTTAGCTCCCTGAAACAGAAAAGTAAAAGTCAATGTAGGTATTGAACAGCCTCTGATCATGTTATATTATCCGGAATTACAATCATTAATTTTTTAAATAAAATTATTAAATAATATATCTTTATAAAAAAACCATGAAAAAAATTGTCACCCCAAAAGTTTCTCTTAAAAAGAGAAACCTAAAAAAGAGGATTAAAAAATCAATCTCTCAAGTGTTAAGCTTCCTTTTGGTTTTTCAATTATTCAGTCCGATTTTAACTTATGCCCGGGATAATGAGCAGGAGGCTGAAAACCAAAAACAAATTCAACAGCAGATGGAGGAACAGATTGAAAAGCAACAGGAAGAAAGCGATCAAGATCAGGAAGACCAAGCAAAATCTCAAGAAGAGCAAAAAGATGACAACAACAACCAAAAAGAAGAAAAGGAGAAAGAAAAAGAGGATCCCAAACCTAATGATCAAAAGGATCAAAACAATCAGGAAAAAGCCGATTCTTTAAAACAGGAAAAAGAAGAGCAAATTAAGCAAAAAGATCAATCTGATCCAAAAGAAAACTCTCCTAAAATCGACGATCAAAAAGCCAGTGACAATAAACAAGAAAAAACTTCAAAACCCAATGAAGCTTTAGATGAGCAAAAAAATCAAAATAAACAAAAATTTACAGAACCCCAAAAAGAAGTATTACCCAAAGAAGATATTCAAAAAATCAAAGACACGAAGAGCTCAGAAGAGGAAACTGAGTCAAGTCAAGATAACCAGGAGGAGGAGGCCGGAAATTTTGACGAAAAAAAAGCTCCTGAAAAAGAATCTGAGGAAGAAAAACAGGATGAAAAATTATGGGTTGCTAACAAAGATGGATCTATTACCACCAAAAACCCCGTGTCGATAGATGTAAAATATGAATATAAAAACAGCGGATTTTCCATTCAATTCAGCCGCATTGAGGAACCCGGGAAAATCACAATTCGTGAATTTTACCCTAAAGAAGAGCTCCAAGCTGTTGGCGGTAAGGCTTGGGAAGTAACCTCCACAATGCCTAACGGTAGCTTTAAATACGACCTTGAATTACCCTATCAGGAGGATCAGGATGTGGAAGATGAGGAAGCCTTAGAAGTTGTTTATAGTGAAGCAAAAAAGGATTATGAATCTTATGAAAAAACCGATTTTAAGGAAGTTGATAGAGTTAAGGAAATTGAAGAACACAAAAAAAGAATTATCATTAAAGATCTTGATCATTTCACAATTTTTTTAATTACAAACCCTGAAGCAGTTTATACTGGATCTCCGTGGACACAGCAGCCTGACAGAGGTTTCAAAGACGGAACTGTTCATTATCCGGAATTTAGCAATGGCGGTGAAACCGCTACCTGGAACTTTGATTCAATCGATCCTGGAATTTATCAGGTTTATATAAGTTGGACAACTAACGATAATCGAACTCAAAATGCTCCTTATACTCTAAACTATCAAGGAGGAAGCTACAGTTTTGATGTTAACCAGGAAGATATGGCTGATGGTTCCGCTTCACCGGCGGACGGTACTTGGTCCGGCTGGTATGAAATATCCGGCGGTCCTTATAATTTAAGTACTGCTTCCAATTTAGTTCTAACAACACTTGCCAACGCTGGCAGTGATTATGTGATTGCAGATGAAGTTTTGCTGGTGGAAGTGGATATTAAGCCTGATCATTACGGTTATAATGAAAATAATGGTTCCGGTGATGATTATGCCACTCCCAGACCAGGCGTTGAAATTCCTTGCGCAGGCACAACCAATGTGAATTCGGTTTCTGTTCATTGGAGTGATGTTTCAGGTGGTAATCCTTTAATTAAATATCAAAGACAATACATGCGCCCCGGTAGTTCTTCTTGGCAGGGAAATGAAATTTACTCCAATCCTTATACTGATTTTAGAACTTTTGGAGGAGCTGGCGGAGTTGAAGGGGAATACAAAACCAGAGTAAGAGCTTTTTTAGATGCTGACGACAATGATATTTTAGATGCTGATGAGGCAGTAGCTGTCAGCGATTGGAGCGATGAATGTGCGATAACTTATGACGCCGATTATTTGGAAGCTCCGGAAAACTTAGGCTGGAACAGACAAGATCAATCATCCACTTATGACGAGGGGTATCCGGGTCCTTTAGATGTGCCCTGTCCGGTTTCTGGCAGTGCTTATTTTGATGGAACTGTTGGAGCGGCTAATGTTTGGGAGGCGGTTTCAGGAAAAGATATTAGATATATAAGACACAATATAAGACCTAACGGTTCAGAAATTTTACTGGGTCAAAGTCATAGAGTTGATAGTTCTGTCAGCGGTTTTGATTCTAATGACTTGAATTTTATTGCGGATAATTTGACAGATTCTTATGTTTATAATCATTCTAATGGCTGGGGAAGTTTTGGTTCAACCGAAGGAGAATACATTACCCGGGTTAGAGCTTTTGAAGATTCTAACAGTAGCGGTAGTTATGACTTTGGGGAGCCGATTTCTGATTGGAGTAATTCCTGTTCAAGTACTTACATTACCACTTTTGGATTTCTTCAGGGGAGAACTTTCATAGATCTGAATAATAATGGTCTTTTACTTTCAGCTGACGGTGACTGGTACGGCGGAGATACCGGATCGGATGGGGCTGGTATGGAAGATGGGTTTACCGCAAGAGTTTATAAAGACGATGGATCCGGAAATTTCTTAGCTTTCCCTGATTCTTCTAGTAATGAGATTACCACCTCCAATACAGGCAATCCGGGTCAATATAAATTTGAAAACTTACCCGCCACCGGAATTTATTATGTTTGTGGAGTTAACCGTTCAGGCTATACAATAAATATGCCCGCTGTCGGTCAAAATACGGTTGATACTTCCGGTAGTTCGGTTTCCGGTTATGCTCAAGGTCAAGTTGTTAACAATAATTCCGGTCAAGCTGATGAAGCTGATCGTTGTTGGAAAGTCGAACTTGATTCCGGTTTAAGCGAAGGAACTTATTTGGGAATTCCTTTTTCACCACTTGGCAGCATTCATGTTAAATCTTACCAATGTCCGGCCGGAGTTGGTGCATCAATTACTGATCCGGCCACCAAAAATAATTTCAAACCCAATGATTCAGGCAATACAACCGAGGATTTAAATGCTCTTGGCTGCTCTTTGGTAGATGGTTATCGAATTGGGCATTTGGGAATTAATATAACTTCTCCGGTTCCATCAGGCGGAGAAAGCGGTCAAGGCATAGGAGTTACTGGCGATACTTCAACCGGGCTCTTGAGCACTGATATTTTGGAAGGCGATTATATTTTTGGAGAACTTGACAGCAGCGATGTTTGGGTAAACGAAAGCGATGTGTTGGGTTTTGCCTGTAACGGCTCCAACCCGGCTGGTTTTCGGGATAATAACGCCGAATTGGCAACAATCTCCAATTCCCAAGATGTTTATTGTAATTTGTATAAAGAAATAACAGCAATACCTGTTATTACTGTAGATTCTTTAATAACTAATGATAAAACTCCTAAATTGAGTGGAACAGTGGACGATCCAACCGCTTCCATCGAAATAACCGTGAATGGCAGCACTTATACCGCTGTCAATAACGGAGACGGAACCTGGACTTTGGCTGATGATACAGTGTCTGTTTTAGTTGATGGAGTTTATGATGTTGAAGCGACCGCCACTAATACTTCCGGAATTTCAGGCAATGATTCCACAACCGATGAATTAACAATTGACACTGTTTCGCCTTCGCCAACCGCTTGGCATTCTAATATGACTCCTAATTTTATCACCAGATTGGGTGATCAGAGTGGTGGCAAGGTGGAGATGCAATTTAATAAAAATCCTGATGCTGATGTAGATTATTATCAATATCAGTATCGTAGCGCAAACCTCGATGGAACCTCGGCCGGAGAGGGGCTTATAACAATGACAGGGGTTACTTGTGATGCTTCAGATATTTGTACTTGGACCCCGACTTTTAATGATGGAAGAATTAATATTCACAGATTCAGAGCGGTTGATAAAGCCGGAAATTTAGGAGCCTGGTCAAACTGGAATAATGTAACTGATAATAATTTTAGAATCATTAATCCTGATGATTTTAAATATGAGGATTTTGTAAATGCAACAGGAGTATTCGACACCGGAGTTTATAACTATATAGAATCTTATGGCGGTTATGGTATTAGAGAACAGGTTTCTCCAAGTTCAAATATTACGACAGCTTTACCAACAGATCCGACCAAGGATCCCGATATCACTATGGATTATACAGCTTCTGATACTGATACAGCTGTAAAGCAGGTAGAACTTTCTGTTTCTACAGATGGAGGAGCAAATTTTACCAGTACCGGAATCACCAGCGATACCGGATCTATAACATACACAGCTTCTACTGATGGAGAATATTGTTTTTATACTCAAGCTCAGGATATTGCTGATGATAGAAAATTGGATAATGGAGAGGGGAATTTTGAGGATTTAACCTCCAAGACTTGCGAATATACTGTAGTTGTTGATCTTACTATACCTGATGTTTCCTGGAACACCCCGACCGACTCCCGGACTATTAATGATACTCAAACTTTGAGCGCTAATTGCGACGGGGGAACAACCGAATCTCAATATGTAAATTTTTGGTGGTGGAATTCCGCGAATCAAACAGTCAATGATGCTCAAAATAACGGTCAGTATCATTATGTAAGAAGAAGCGATCCTTCAACCGGAACAGTTTCTGGCAATGATTTTAGCTGGGATTTGGATACATCTTCTTTGGATGATGGAGATTGGACATTGAGAGCGGCCTGTAAAGATGAAGCCGGAAATTATAATCATGAAGAAATTGCTGTCGTTGTTGACAACACACCTCCTGTGGTAACCGTTGACAGTCAAATTACAGTTGACACCACCCCACAAATAACCGGAACAGTGGACGATCCAACCGCTTCCATCGAAATAACCGTGAATGGCAGCACTTATACCGCTGTCAATAACGGAGACGGAACCTGGACTCTGGCTGATGATAGAATTTCGCCGGATTTGGCAATCGATGTTTACGATGTAGAGGTTTCCGCCGTTGACGCGGTGGGTAATGTTGGCACCGATTCAACCACTGACGAGTTAAAGATTGTTTCTCCCGCGGCGCCTTCTGTTTCGCCTATCCCTACCCCTACTCCTTCACCGGAATTTACTCCAAACTCAATGCCCTCAGTGGTTTCCTATGATTTGGCGATCGAGTTGGGTCATGGTTATTACTATGTAGATGACAGAGATGTTTTATTGGAAATTTATCCTCCTCAAGATTTTGAACCGGTGCAAATGATTATCAGTGAAAACGAGGATTTTTCCGGAGCCAGCTGGCAGCCTTATCAAAGTCAATACTGGTGGTATCTGGATGGAGACAGGGATGACAGAAAAGTGGTTTATGTTAAATTAAAAGACGTTTATGGTAGACAGACTGATGTTGCGATCAACCATATTATTTTAGTGGAAAAAGGCGATGAAAGAGCGCAAAATGATGATGACGACGATGACGACGACGACGATGACGGCGGAACAACCACTATAACAATCAGTCCGAGCTACTCCGGGTCTTCATCGGATTATTCTTACAGTGATTCCACAACCGCTTCCGGTGAAGGTTCAAGCGATAACTCCGAATCAAATGAACAAGATCAGGGTGATTCCTCTCAACAGGAAGGGGAAGGGGAGGATCAAGATGATGGAGAAGAGCAAGAGGAAGAAGACGGTCAAGACGACAGCGAGATTGAGGAAAAATATGGTTCCGCGGCCGGTCAAGATGATCAAGAAGAGCCAGGGGATCAAAATCAAAAATCTCTTTTAGGCTCTATCTTCTGGCCCGAATCAACCGCCGGTAAAGTATTTTCTTTCTTGATTATCGCGGCTGCTTTGGGAGGCTTGATTTTGTTGGCCAAAAGAAAAAAAGACGAAGGCGAGATTTAATAGATCCAAAAAACGATTGTTTCAATAATTTAAAGCCCCTTTTTAAAGGGGCTTTAAATTATTGACTGAGGCCGTGGATTTAAATATAGTAAAATTAAAATAAAAGTTAACTTTCAACTATGGCTTTAGATGAAATACCCGGTCTTGAAAAATTAGAAGAAAAATATAAACTTTTCAAATCTCCTGAGGTAGCAAGGGCCGAAAAAAGGGAAGAAAGAAGAAGAAATATCGATGGAAAAAATCCTCTAAAACATAAGAAAGATCCAAATTCCACTGAAACAATTCAGACTTATTTGAATAGATTTAGAGAAATTCTGGATAGGAAAGATCCAACACAAAGAAATCAAGGTATAAAGGCTTTTAAAAGGTGGATTCATTCAAGATTTGTAATTAAACCTGAGGAAGTCCCAGAAAAATGGTTTAAAACTCAAATTAGAAATTCAGAAAAGCGAGGATTAGGCAATTCAGAACTTAAAGAAGAAGAAAAGAAGGAAATGATAGGGACGATAATTAAAGATCAGAAAGATTCAATAAATGAATGGATCGATTATCTTTCTAGTGACCAAAACGAATCACTTTATCCCGATTGGGCAAAGTATTGGGTTTTAAGAGAAGTGCTTAGCTTAACTCCTTATGATAGAGATGAAAAAAAATTTAAAAAAAGAGATCAAAAAACTGTGGCTTCTTTTCCTAAATTAAATCCGGAAGCTTTAGCTTATGCGATTGATTGGGTTTTAAAATATTTTAACAAAAAACAAGAATTGAAGAGTCAAGATAAAGATCAAAAAGAAATAAAACAACAATTAGAAGATAGTTTATCTGAACTATTCCATAAAACGGATTTGGATGAACCACAAAAGCATTTTTTTGATGCGGTGAAGCAATTAAATTTTAGTAAACTATACTCTTATGGAATGCAGATTTCCCAAACTAAAGAAATGGGAAATTTAGAGAAAATTAAAGGGAAATGGCAACATTACGAACAAAATTCAGACCCTGAAAAATTAACAGAATCTTTAAAAAACCGTGGAACCCAATGGTGTATTGCCCAAGTTGGTGTAGCTGCTAAATATCTTGGGGAAGGGGATGTTTATATTTTTTTTTCTTCAGATGATGAAAAAAAAAACAATCAACCCAGAGTAGGTATAACAATTAAAAACGGTCAGGTTTTTGAAGTTAGGGGAGTCGGGGAAAATCAGAATCTTGATCCTTATATTACAGAAGTAGTGGAAGAAAAATTAAAAGAACTTCCCGGAGGCGGTAAATACTTTAAAAAAGTTGAAGATATGCAAAGATTAACTGAGATTGAAGAAAAACATAACAACAATCAAGAGCTTAAAAAGGAAGACTTGAAATTTCTTTACGAGCTTAATGGTTATAAGATTGAAGGATTCGGTTTTGTAGAAGATCCAAGAATCGAGAAAATTCGAAACCAAAGGGATATAAGAAAAGATTATGCTAAAATTTACAATGTTGAAGAAAGGGAAGTAATTTTTGATTTGGAAAACTTGGGTGAACAAACAAAAGTTTATATTGGAAATGAAGTTTATGTTGTTCCCCCAAACACCAATAAGGAAAGAGTTTTAAAACTGGGCGAAATTTTCGGTTTAAAGGCTGATTTAACGGGTTTGCCTAACAAAATAAAAGATGAATTAATTTTTTGGCAAGGAGATTTAATTGATAAAGAAAAAGAAGATTTCTACTATCAAAAATTAACCAAAGTTGAAGGCAGTATTAATTTTCCTAATTATAGATATGTTAACTTTAATCAAATGAGTTTTGTTGGAGGAAGGATTTCGTGCAATAATGTCAAGTTATTAGATTGCCCTGAATTAAAAGAAATAGGAGGAGATTTATCAGCTCCCAAAGCCGAAACAGTCAAGTGTAAACAATTAAAAGAAATAGGAGGAGATTTATCAGCTCCCAAAGCCGAAACAGTCAAGTGTAAACAATTAGAAAAAATAGGAGGAGATTTATCAGCTCCCAAAGCCGAAACAATAGAAATTCCGCAGTTAAAGAAAACAGGAGGTTCTCTTATTTTGGAGGGGTTAAATGAAGAAACAATAACCTTTGATCAACTTGAAGAAATAGGCGGACATTTTAAAATAAGTCTCTTTAAAGCAGTAATTGCCAATGCTTTGAAAAAGGTGGGAGGTGATATTAATTTGGGTGTTGAAGTAAAACATTTTTTTGCTACCAGTTTAAAACAAACAGGTGGGAAAGTTTGTGCTGATTCGCTAGTTAGTTTTGAAGCTCCTAAAATAGAAGAAATAGGAGGTTCTTTCTCGGCAGATAATTTAAAAGATTTTTTTCTTCCTAATCTTGAAAAGATAGGTACAAAGAGACGCTCTCTTTTTGGGGGTATTTTTGTGAGAAATGCAAAAACAATTAAAGCTCCCAAACTTCAATATTTGGGAGGAAGTTTAATTGCTCATCAAGCTATATTTATAGAAACTCCCAAATTACATACATTAGAAGGAGATTTTGAAGCCGGAAAAGTGGAAAGCTTAACTTTGAATAAATTGCAAAGATCAGGGTCTTTTTCAATTCCCAGTGCAACAACCTTCGATGCCCCTAAACTCAGACAAGTGGATGGGTATCTTGATGCGCTTTATTGTAGAATTTTTACAGCTCCGGAGCTTAAAATAATTAATGGCTATCTTACTCTTCCCCATGCTCAAGCTGTCGATGCTCCTAAACTGAGCTGGGTAAGTGGTGCTATATATTTTCCCAAAATACATAAGTTAAAATATAAAAATATTAATGAAGAGATATTAGAAAATGCTAAAGAAATTCTCGCAATTGATTAATCCTCGACATAATTTTTAGAAAGTTTTATACTTTAAAAGTAAGTAAACCAAAATGGTTTTTGGATTTTAATGATTTTTTGTGATATTATAAAATTAATTTTGAAAGAATGGGTTGTTTAAACTCGAAAACCTAAAGGTTATTCTAAATTTTTCAAAATAAATATGAAAAATAAAAAATTTCAAATTCAGAAAGGAAGATATTTATTTTTTTTGGGGTTTATATTTTTGATTTTTCCTTTTTTTTGCAGGGCTGATTTGGTGGTTACTTCCCACAGCGAACCGTTAAAAGACAAGGCCTGTTTTGATAAAGGAGCGGAGTCTTTTGAGGCTTGTTTTAATGACATTGGCGATGCCATTGACGCTGCCAAAGACGGTCAAACAGTGATTATAGAACAAGGAGAATATTCCCAGAAAATCAAAATAGATAAACAGCTTAAGATTTTATGTAAAGACAAGGCGATTATAAAGGGTGATGATGGAATTGGGATTTTGATCGCTTCCGATAATGTGGAAATTAATAATTGTGAAATTAAAGGCTTTCAAAAAGGGATTGCCACCAAAGAAAGCGTGGCTGATATAGAGAACATCTCAATTTTGAATAATGAAATTCATGATTTGAAAAACTGGGATGACCCAAACATGCCCTATGGATACGGATCAGACGCAATTGCTATTGGGCATGAGGCCGAACATTTGGAAGAACCGGCCAAGGAAGATCAGGGCTTGATTCAAAATTATTTTGATGGTTTGAATATTTCCGGAAACACGATTACCAATGTTTATAATGGAATTTCTCTTAGATTCGTAAGAACGCTGGATTATGGAAAGATTGTTAATAATCATATTCATGATGTAAGATCGAACGCAATCCTGATTGATTCTTCTAGCTATATCGATATTATTGCCAACACTTTAATCAATAATGGTAAAAGCGGGATTTATCTGGCTTCCAGCGGAGATTACGGAGACTCCACTCAACCGGCTTTTTCCCGGAATTGGCCCTGGACGCCTCAAAACGGGAATTTAAGCCCAAGCGGAATCTATATTCAAAACAATATTATCGAAAAAAACGGTTCCTGGGATAAAAACAGCGTTTACGAAAACTCTCTGGCCAACAACGGTGTCGCTGTGATAGCGGCTAAAAAATCCATTTATATAAATAACAATCAAATTAAAGATAACGAGCGGGGAATTACCAACCTTACGGATCTTTTAGTGGAAGCTCGAAGCAATTATTGGGGAGACGATAGCGGTCCTAAAGATAAAAACGATATTGATCTGAACAACGATGGGGTTTTTGAAGACCCTGACGGAAGCGATCCGAATAAAAACCCGGGCGGTACGGGAAATACGGTAGCTGGTAAAATAAGATATGATTTTGGAAAATTTGTGGAGGTCCAAGGAAGCGCGGGTTGGGGTGGTAATCAGCCGCAGGACGGTTACGCCGGGGATGGAAAAAATATTGATTATTACGCGGCTTGTGGAGAATTCATTACTCGTGAAATTCCTTATCTTAATCTTTGGACGGATGTTTTTGATGATGGAACTTATCAAAGGCAGCTTTATTATAACGGGCAGTTTGTTGATGTTTTTGATCACTCTGAAAATTACACCGATTTTTTCACTCCCCTAGAACAAAACGATGTTAACGGAGGGAATGGCGAGTATTATGTAAGGATAAAGGCTGTGGATAAAAACGGCAACGCTTCTGTTTCGGATTATTTATGGGGTTTTATCAAACCGGATAAAATGAGTGGTTCCGGACTTGACGGCACTTGGTGTAAAATAAAAATCGACACAGTCGAACCTTATGTGGAAATTTCCTCTTCCAATCAAGATCCCACTGATAAAAAGAATATTGAAATTGAATTGAAATTCAACGAAAAAGTTTATGATTTTACAAGCGCTGATTTAACCGTAACAAATGCTGAAATTTCAGAGATTAAAACCGATGATTATGTAACTTACATCCTGGATTTAATCGCCTCCAATGAAGGACTGGTGAAAATTTCTATCGATAAAAACAGTTTTGAAGATGAAGCCGGAAATTTGAATTCAGAAAAAGCAGATTTTGATTTAGACTATGCTGTTTTTCCCAAAATTAATTTTCTTGACGGCGTGGAACAGGAAGCTTTTCAAAAAGACAGAATTTTAATTTCGATTGAAGATAATAACATTGACGCTTCTTCTTTAAAATACGCTTTCAGTCAGGATAAGGCCTGTGATGACACCGATAATTTTGTTTATAATTACAACTCCAATCAGGCTTTTGAGTTATCCAACTCCGAGCTTAATTCAAAATATTTATGCGTAAAAGCCGCTGATTTGGCGGGCAATATCAGCTATAAAACAAGCTCCAATCCATTGAATTTGGTTTTTGAAAATCCTTCTATGCCTTTAAAGGAATCGGAACTCTACCCGGTCGATTATCCGGATACCGACAAAGATAATAATGCCGATACCGGTTCAGATGATCCCGATTTAGATAATAAGTCCGGTCAGACTTTGGACGGGCATTATCCTATTGTGGAAATAAACTCCGGTGATTATTATGCTTTTGAAAGAAAAGTTGATTTGGAGATTTATCCACCGGATGACTTTGAACCTGCTCAGATGATGATTTCCAATGATTTGAATTTTACCCAGGCCAATTGGGAAGTTTATAACAGCAAGAGAGAATGGGAATTAACTGAAGATCCGCAGAGAAAGACGATTTATGTAAAGCTAAAAGACACTCAGGGAAATGTAACTGAAATTGGCGAAAATCATATAGTTTTGGTGGAGGAATATGATGAGGAGGAATATGACGAGGAGGAATATGACGATGATCAAGAAGATGATAATTCTCAAACCGGTCAAGTCGATACCTATCCGGTTTCGCGTTCCAATTCGATTAATAATTCCGGAAATTCAGGTAATCCTACAATTGTAACTCCGGCTCCAATTTACAGCAGAACCAGCAGGGATGGCGATGAAAATCAAGGAGATTATGATTTATACGACGAGCAGGAGGATCATCAAGAAGAAAAAGATCAGCAAGTCAGCTCTAGTTTAAACGATCTGGAGGTGGTTCCAGAGGAATCTTTCGCCCCTTCTCAGGAGCAGGAATCAAAATCTTTAGTCGGTTCAATATTTTGGCCTGATTCTTTAATCGGTAAAATATTTTCTCTTTTAATCATCTCGGGAGCTGTTATTGGTCTTATAATTTTGACTAAAAACAAGTTGGATAATATGGAGCAGTATGAGGATGACCGGGATCAGGGAAATCAACCGCCCAAAATAATATAAGCAATACAGGTTTTAATTACTTGAATAAATTTTGTTTACTGCAATTTTTTTGTGGACAGTGTTTTGATTTGAGAATTTCTGATTTTTAGAGCTTTTTTAGATTTGGGAAAATAGATGGTCCACGCTCATCTATTGATTTTATGAATAATCTTTGCCTGTTTTTTTTGTAAACCGATTAACAGAAGAGCAAAACTTATGACAAGCAAAACATAAGAGATATAATTAAAAGGACTGTTGAACTGCAAAAGGATATTAAAAATTCCGTGAATCAAAATCCCTCCCAAAAGCCCGATCAATAAAAAATATAGTTTGTTTTTTCGTTTAAATTTGAATTTACCCAAATAAAATCCGATAATCCCGGTAGCGCACACATGGATTAAGACCGAAACAATCCCTCTTAAAAAGGCCAAAAGGAAAAAGCTAGCCTGATCCAGTTTTTGAAAAAACTCGAAAAAATAAAGACTGTTTTCCACAAAAGAAAAGCCTAAAGCCAAGGTGGTTCCGTAAACCACCCCGTCGATTATTTGGTTGAAAACTTTTTTATTAAAAATTATTTTAAAAAGCACAAAAAATTTTAAAATTTCCTCTCCCATTGCTGACAAAAAAAGGATGGTAACCGTGCTTTTATTTAGGGATAGGTCTTTCAAGCTATAAAAAAGATATTTTTTAGTAAAACTCAGAGTTTCTTCAAAAATTAAGATAGCGGTGATTTTTTTAAAAGTAATAGCTAAAAAAGCCACGATTATTCCCCACAGAAAAACTTTAACCACCATTTTTTTAGGTTCAGGTTCTTTTCTATCCTGATAAGAAAAGAATAAGATCCAGAAAATTACCGGGAAAACAGCGGTTATAAGAAAAAACAAACCGATTAAGCTGAAAAATTCAAGATTCATCTATTTTTATTTTTGTTTAACAACGGATAGGGTTAACTATTTTTTATTTCAAATAGGCGCAAATCGGACTGCTCCACACTTATTTGAAAACATAATTTAAATTAGATAAGATCGCTTATTTAACAATAAGCTTTAATATATTTATTATAAAAGCAAATCAAAATCTGTCCACTGGATTTTTATTTCAGATTTGTTAAATTAAAAGGTTACTTTATATTTTGACTTTGAATAAAATATGAACAAAAACAATAATATCATTTCTTCAAAAAAAAACCACAAGTTATCTGCCCCGTTTATTTCCAAAAAAATAAAATATATTCCTGAATCGATTTGCGATTATGTGGCGGAAAGCGTGGATCATATTTTAAAAAAGAGACTGGAAATTGATAGGGGGCTTCAAAATAAAGATGTAAAAGCAGCGGATCCCGTAACCGCAAGTCAAGTTTTTATCGAATCTCTAATTAGAAAAATCTATAAAGATATTGAAGAGCAAAACATTGTCTTGGGTCGAGAGATTGTTGATAAAGAGTTTGATAAAATTACTAAAAATCATATAAAGAAAAATTTTAAAATTATTAATTACTCTGAAAATAAATTTGACTATGTTTTTGATGATTTTGAATTTTACGATCAGTATTCTTTTAGATCAACCAAAGTAATAATCGGGGCTTTGCCGTCCAATGATTATGAAAGTTTTTTGGATTTTGTAAATCGTAATATGGAACAATCAAAAGGGGTTTTGGCTATAGTAACCAATAATTCTTTTATTTATGACACTAAATTTAATTTAATCAGAAAAAAATATATCCATTCTTTTGATGAAATATACGTTTGCAATTTAATCGGGGAGCTTTTTGGTTCAAAAGCTCTCCAGGGTGAAGATAATGAGTCCAAACAGGGGGTTTCAGTGGTTTTTTTTATAAAAACCAATTTAAATAAAAATAAATTCGCGCAAGTTAAATATTTGGATGTGGTTAACAGCGAGGAGATAAAATTTAAAATTTTAAATAAAAACGCTTTTCAAAAATCTCAATGGGAAAGGATTCATCCCAGGCAGCCTTATTGGTACTTACAATATGAAGACACCACTTACGAAGAAGAGTTTATCGGCTACTGGGATGTAACCGATTTAATGCCGGTTTACAATCGAAACCCTTCCAGTTTTAAAACCGGGGTTAATTTAGATCTTATGCTAACCAAAACAAAGGGATTGTTTGATTTAAATGCTTATACTTGTCGCGCCAATGATCTAAAAAGGGATTATTTGGAGCGTCATTTGGACTATTGGGAATATTTTTTCCCCTTATATTATCATTTCGTGGATTCTAATTCCAAAACCACCAGAGAGACTTTGGAGGGCTTAACAAGAAAGCCTAATTTGAACCCGCTTTTCATAGAAGATTTAAGATATAAACTTTCTTTAAGATTTATTTTGGATGGCGCCGGAGATTTAATTACAACAGTAGGTCCTGAAGATGTTTTTGCCTATATTTGCGCTTTTCTTTATTCCAACTCTTATAAAAGACGCTATGATCAGCAATTGGAAATTTATTTTCCAAGAATTCCGCTTACTTCCAATAAGGATTTATTTGTGGATTTGGTAAAAAAGGGTCAAAAATTAATGAGGTTAAGGTTTATAGATATCAATTCATTTACTCAAATCGATTCAATATTTTTTAAGGTTGAAAAATGGGGAATAAAGGTTCAAGGAGACAAGCGGTCTCATTTGGAAGATTGGGAAGTGGAAAAAATTTTTTATGATAAAATCAATTCCAGGGTATATGTAAATTCCTCTCATTATTTTGAGGGCATAGAAAAAGAGATTTGGGATTACAAGCTAGGTCAAATTCAGGTTTTGGATGCTTGGCTTAGAAGGTATTTACAAACTGGCGAAAAACTTAAGGTGGATGATTTAAAATATTTTATGAAACTGGCTGTTTCGCTTCGTGAAACTTTAAAAACCATCAAACAAATTGATCTGGTTTTATCTAAATGGCCTGTTGAATAATTTCTTTACAGAAAAATGACTATAAATTATTATAATTAAAGATTCGTTATTCTAAAGTGATAAAACTTAGCTCAAGCAAAAACCCAAGCTGACTAAAACTTACTGTTAAAGTAATCAGTAAAAAATAAAAATAAAAATGAAAAATAAAAATAATTTAGCGGGAAAAGGAATTAGAAAAACCTTTGTTTTGTTTGCGGGATTAATAATTATAGTTTTGATTTTAACCGGTTTTTTTATTTTTTATTTTATTTTTTCCTTGGATCATAAACAGGATAAGTCTTTAAATAAGCGATCTCAAGATTTGATAGGGCAGTCCGCTTTTAAATCTAGTGAAGCGCAAAAAGAAGAGGATTTTTCAACTTACAAATTTATCGAGTTGGATTTTAAGCCTTCTATTGAGCCATATTCGATTACAATAAAAGAACTTTCCAATCTAAAAGCCATGGAAAAAGAACGGGGAGATCTTTTTTCGCGCCTTCAAAAAAATCAATTATTGGAAAATCATTTTTTAATCGACTTAAATAAGGAAAAGTTTTGGGATCAGGATCCGCAGGAGGTTGTTTTTCGAAACGATGACTGGACGGAACTTTATAAACAGATCAGCGGATCCAAAATTAAACAAAAAAGGGGCGGGGAAAACGCTGTTTTTATTACCAGCGATTATCTTTTGCATGTGTACCATCGATTGCTGGAAAAGGAATTTGAATATGTGGAATATAACCGT
Source organism: Candidatus Moraniibacteriota bacterium (assembly GCA_014729725.1). Lineage (GTDB taxonomy): Bacteria > Patescibacteriota > Minisyncoccia > CAIUEV01 > JAHKAQ01 > WJJL01. The sequence continues at coordinate 30,373 of WJJL01000012.1, forward strand.
TTTTATCCTAAAATTAAAAATTTAAGCAATAATTTACTTGAAAAATCCATTGATCAATATAATCAAAGCCAAAATCCTGTTATCAAAGAAAGCTTTGAAAGGCTGATCGCTTATTTTTTAATCCCCTCGGCTTTACTGGAACCCTCTTATAAGGAGTTTGAAGAAGGGGAAAGCTCTCAAGACAGACATTCGGATACATTGGAAAAATCTCTGCTTTTTATTGATTCCTACAAAGAAAAAATTCCGGATTATTCTTATAAAATCGCTAAAAAGGAAATAAAATTAATAATGGAAGCCCAAGCTATGGAGGAATCGGTTTTATTCGGCCCCTTTTTGAGCAAGGCTCAGCTTAATTCTTTGGAGGATTATACTCAATACGGTCCCAGAAGCCATTACAATAAAAATTCGGTTTTGCGCAGTTATTTTAGAGCGATGATGTGGTACGGCAGATCCAATTTTCTTCTTTTAAGCGATGAGTTAACCCTTGATGCCTTAAACATTACCTTACTAATGGATGAAAACAATAAACAGGATTGGGAGGATATTTATCACTCCACCGCTTTTTTTGTAGGTAAAAGCGATGATTTGAGTTTTTACGAATTTGGCAAGGTACTGGAAGAAAATTTTGGGGGTAAATTGGAAAGAGTGGATTTTTCCGTAGTAAATCAAATTCAAAAGGAATTAAAAAGCTATAAAAATCCTCAAATAATGTCTTTGGTAGTAAATGATCTAACCGTTATGTCTTCAACTGAAACAGAGCTTAAGAATAAAACCAAAGGCTTTAGATTTATGGGGCAGCGGTTTACTCCTGATGCCTTTGTTTTCTCCTCTTTGACCCAGGGAAACGAACTTTCTGATCAAGATACAGGTGAATCTTTGCCTTCTATGACAAGCGCGATGCTTTTTTTCGCGGTTATGGGTAATGAAACAGCCGAGCCTTTGGCTGAGGAATGGATTGAAAAAAATGCGCCTGATTCTCGAAATGTGTTAGCTAAAGAAATGAATAAACTGAAAAATTATTTTAGCAACCAATCCAAAGAAGACTGGAATCAAAATATTTATTGGAGTTGGATTTATACTTTGCGGTCTTTATTCGATCAGGACAAGGATTTAACCGGCTATCCCATGTTTATGAAAAATTTTGACTGGAGTAAAAAAAATCTTCAATGCTCCTTGGGTTCTTGGACTGAATTAAAACACGACAGTTTACTTTATTCCAAACAGTCTTACGCGGAAATGGGAAGCGGTCCGTTGGAGGAAGATGAAATTCCGGATGTCCCCAAGGGTTATGTGGAGCCTAATATAGAATTTTTAAACCGTTTAATCGCTTTAAGCGAAATGACCAATCAAGGCTTAATGGAAAGAGGCTTGTTGAATTCAAACTTTATAACCAGAAATAATAATTTTTTGGAATCGCTTCGATTTTTTAGAGAAATCGCTAAAAAACAATTGGAAAATCAGTTAATTTCCAACCAGGATTTTGAGCGTCTGAGATTGGAAACTTATAGTATAAATAATGCAATTAATCCTCTTCCTTCTCAGATCATAACCGAGGATAATGCCAGATCGGCTTTGATCGCCGATGTTCACACCGATACGATCTTGGGGGAGATTTTATATGAAGCTACCGATATCCCCAATTTTATCTATGTGGCTGTGAAAGATGTTAATGGTGTGCGCTTAACCAAAGGATTGGTTTTTAGTCATTATGAGTTTAGCTATCCGATTGGCGAGCGTTTAAGCGATCAGGATTGGAGGAAATGGGTTTATGATAGAGATAAAGATCAGCTTCCTCCTATCCCCAATTGGGTTAATTCCATGCTCAGATAAGTTCTTAAATCTTATTCATTGATTTATTCGGCGATGGACCGTTTGTTCTTTTTGGAATTTCTGGTTTTTTTTGATTTTTTAAATGGCTTATAATTTTAAAATAAAAAGCTTGTTTTTTAAATTTGATCAACAATGAAGCTTTCAAAATTTGTATATGGATTATTTTTTACTATTTTGTTTTTAAATATTTCAGGATTTTTTTATCTTTATGTTTTTTTAGTTGAAAAAACTCCCGCCAATTCGATTAAAAAACAAGAGACTCTTGACACAAGAGAGGATTTGAAGGGTTCCTCAAATTATGATTTACAAAGTTTTTATAATAAAGATAAAAATTATGAATCGGTTTTTGAAGACTGCTCATCTAAAGCTTTAAAAGAACAAGCCTTAGCAGGAATCGTCTCGCATCATTTTTTAGCCAGAGATTTGATTGGTGATTTTTTCTGTCGTCTTCAAAATCCTGAAATCAAGAATTTGATTATCGCAGGCCCGGATCATTTTGGCCAACTTGATTTTGAATCAGCTTATGCGGCCACCAGTTTTAAAGATTGGGATACGCCTTTTGGGGCGATAACGGTTAATTCCGAGATTGATTTAGCTCAATACCTGAAAAAATCCCCTGATTTTGTAGTGGAAGATAATTTATTTGGACAGGAGCATTCCGTTTATACTTTAATTCCTTTTGCCCGAAAAACCTTTCCTTTGACTGAAATCACTCCCTTGATATTTAAAAAATCCAATAATTTTTCTTACTTTGAAGATCTGGGAAGAAAAATTTCCTCAAAAGTGGACCCCGGTAAAACTTTATTAATCATAAGCAATGATTTTTGTCATTATAAATCTCAAAGAGATTGTCTTAAAATCGATAAAAAAAATATCGATTATTTAAATCAACTTAATTCCTTGGTCGATTTTGGTAAAATTAAAAGTGACTGTCCTCAATGCCTGGCTTTTTTAAAAGGCTATCTTGGACAAGAGGATTATTCTTTTAGGTTGTTTGAAAATAAAAACTCCGCTGATTATGGAGGAGGCATTGATAATGTTACCGGTTATATAAGCGCGGGATTTTTTAAGTCTTTTGAGGAAGAAAAAATCGCCGCAAAAAATCAAATCAGTCTTTTATTTACCGGAGATTTGATGTTTGATAGATATATTCGGCAAGTTGCTGCTCAAAAAGGCAATGATTTTATTTTTGGCGACACAGGGTCATTGCTGCAAAAACAGGATTTGGTAATAACTAATTTAGAAGGGCCGATTACCATGAATCCTTCTATCAGTCAGGGAACTCCCATAGGCGGCCCCGGCAATATGATTTTTACTTTTGATCCGAGTTTGGCGGAGACTTTAAAGCAGTTCAACATTAAGATGGTCAATATTGGTAACAATCATATTTTGAATTTTGGACAAAAAGGCCTGGAACAGACTAAAAATTTTTTGGATCAAGAAGAGATAGAATATTTTGGAACTGTAAATCAGCTTAATAATTCGGGTTTAATTAAAAATTTTCAAGGAGTTGAAATCGGGTTTTTAAATTATAATCAATTTGCCCGTTTTCAAACTTTTGAGGAGTTTAAAAATAAAATTCGACTCTATAAAGATAAACATGATCTGGTCATAGTTTATGCTCATTGGGACAGGGAATACCAAACCGTTCCCCTCCCCAAAACCAGAGAAAAAGCTCATGAAATGATAGAAGAGGGCGCGGATTTAATTATCGGCTCCCACTCGCATGTTATAGGAGAAAAAGAGGTTTATAAAGGCAAAAAAATTTATTACTCCCTGGGAAATTTTATTTTTGATCAGTATTTTAGAGCTGATGCCCGGTCCGGTTTACTGGTGGAAGTTAAAATTGATCCTTTAACTAAAATTTTAACTACAAGAGAAATTTTTGTGAAAATGAAAAAAAATGGTCAAACAAAAATTTCAGAAGAGCCGGAAAAGCAATCTTTGTCCGCGCTTTCGGGGTTTTAAAGCTTGTTATCTAATATTTTTTTAGATTAATTTGTCAAAAAGCTCCAAGTATTTTTTGGAAACATTATCCCAAGTCATAGGACGGCTTTCTTTAAAGGCTTTTTTCCCCATAGCTGACCTTTGCTTTTTGTCTTTGAGCAGGTTTTTTATAGCTTCTGTATAAGCTTTGGAATTTTGGGGCGGTATAATTAAGCCGATTTTTTTATTCTTAAATTCATTGGCTTGGATAAAATCGGTTGAAATAACAGGACGCCCCGAACTTAAAGCATAAGAGAAAGTGCCGGAAACCGATTGATTAGGGTCGACTGAAGTGCAAAGATAAATATCGCAGGCTTTTAAAAATTCGATTAATTTCTGATTGGATTGATAGGAGTTTATAAATTTGACATTTTTATTTAACCGGAGCCGTCGGGTTAATTCTTTTAATTTGTCTCTGTATTTTTCGCCTTCCTTTTGCTTAATATTGGGATGGGTTTGACCGACTATTAAATACAAAAGATTCGGGTAATTTTTAATAAGTTTTGGCAAAGCTTTTATCACATATTCGATTCCTTTATTTTGACTCAAAAAACCAAAAGTTAAAAGCACGGTTCGCTTATTTAATCCCAGTTTTTTCTTGCATAAGACATTTTTTTCGTATTTGTAATCGGGAACCCCATGGGGAATTGTTTTTATTTGATTTTGGTTGATTTTATAGTCGTTAATCAGAATTTTTTTAGATGTTTTATTCATTACCACTATATAGTTTACTTGATCCGCGATTTTTCTAATAAGGGTTTTAAAAATATAATTGGGTTTGGGGATAACTGAATGAAAGGTTATAACTACCGGTTTTTTGACTGTTTTTAAAAAATTTAAAATAAATCTTCCGTAAAGTCCGCCAAAAATTCCAAATTCGTGTTGAATATTTACAACTTGGATCTTTTTGTTGGAATTAATGAATTTGGCGCAATTTTGATAATCTTTTTTATCGTTTCGATTAATGTTTAGAATAGAGTCTTTATATTTTTTCTTGTCTTTTTTTTCATCGATAAGAGAGATTAATTTGAAATTCAAAGCTTTCTGGCTGTTTTTTTCCATAGAAGAAAACAAATTTTGAGTAAAAGTAGCAATCCCGCATTTTTTTGGCGGGAAATTGGAAATATAGACGATTGTGGGTTTTTTACCTGAATAACTTTTATTATTATAAAAATTATAAACCGTCTTTTTTAATTTGTTCAACAAGTTCATTTATATTTAGGGATTTAGCTCCGATTAATTTATCCGCGGCGCCATAATATATTGTTAAATTCTCTCCTTCCGGCACCGCAGCGGTAGGAAAGACTACATTGTTGACTACTCCCTGCTTTTCCCAGTCTTGTTCAGGGCTAAATAAAGGCTGCTTTAATCTTGCGATTAATTTTCGGGGATCATTCAAATCAAGTAAAGCAGCTGCGGCATGATAGATTTTGCTTTCATTAGTGTCTTGTACCGCGTGATAAATCATCAGCCAGCCATCTTTGGTTTCGATAGGCACACAACCCCCTCCGACATTTCTAGATTCAAACCAATATTTGGGATTTAAAACTATATACTCGCTTAGATTTTTTAAATATTGCCTCCAGTAATCATCGGTTAGGTCTTTAAATTTATCAAATTCTATAACTTGAATTCCGGGCAGGATTCTGTGAAATAAAATATATTTTCCGTTAATTTTTTTTGGTAGTAAAAAAGCGTCTTTTTCCCATAACTTAATTTCTTCCCCCAGTTTTTGCTTGTAAATCGCTTCAAAAAGAAAATAGCGTTCCTGTAGTTTGGAATTTCTGAAA
>WJJL01000013.1 GCA_014729725.1 Candidatus Moraniibacteriota bacterium
CGTATAACGCATGTGAGCCGCTCCGTCGCCATCTACTGAACCGAAATTGCCTTGGCCATCCACTAAAGGATAACGCAGAGAAAAATGCTGAGCCATTCTAACCAGAGTTTCGTATAAAGCAACATCTCCATGAGGATGATACTTACCCAAAGTATCGCCGACCACCAGCGCCGATTTTCTGTATTTTGATTTTTTATTTAACCCCAGTTGGTGCATTGAATAAAGCACTCTTCTTTGACTGGGTTTAAGTCCGTCTCTTACGTCCGGCAGGGCCCGAGAAACAATGATTGTCATAGCATAATCCAAATAAGAGGTTTTCATTTCCTCCACAATTTTTCTGGGTTTAATATGTCCGATTTCCATTTAAATAATTTAAATTTATTTTCTTGTCTTGAATTGCGGAACCGCTTTTTTCTTTGAATTAATCCAAGGTCAATTATTTTTTAGTTTTTCAATTCAAGAATTTTTAATTTTAATTCCTTAAATCTAAAAATAAAAATAGTCTCTTTTTTTTGAGCTATTTTTATAATATTTATTTTTTGAAACATTTCATTATCTGGAATAGTCCTATTTTATAGTACACAAATATTTAACCAATAGTCAATTTTTTTTAAAAATTTTATTTTTTGCTTGTTTTTTTTGCTTGTTTTCTTTATCCAGTTTTTCTCTGATTCCGCCAAAGGAAAGAATTAACAAAATTATACCTCCTAAATATAAAATAATTTTAATAAAAAAAAGATCGATGAAGAGACCTGAAAAAAGTAAAAAAAATCCGAGCAAAAGAAAGCTTTTCCACGGAATCCGGATTTTCTCGATACTTTTTCTTTTTTGTTCAATTTTTTTAGAGGAGAGTTTTTTTTCTTTTTGGGCTTGAATTTTTATTCCTTTTACAGCTCCGATAAAAAAAATCAAAAGTCCTGCTAATTCCAAAATAGTTCCAATAAATTCAACAAAAAAAACTTGAATCAATATTCCAATGACACTGATAAGAATTCCGCTAATGGTTAAATAATGCCATTTAAGCAATTTATTTTTTATTTTTTTTAACATTTTTTGAGATCTATAATTTTGGATAAACTGGAAAAGCTTTACATAAATCGCGGACAGTTTTTTCGCTTTTTTTAATTATTTTTTTATCTTTGGGATTTTCCAAGACATCGGCCATTGAATTGGCTAGAATCTCCATTTCTTTTTCCTTCATACCTCTTATAGTTGCGCAGGGTGAACCAAGTCGGATACCGCTAGGGGAATAGGGGGGTCGGGGATCATTGGGGATAGTGTTTTTGTTTACCGAAATTCCGATTTTTTCGATTAATTTTTCCGCCCGGGCCCCGTTAATTTTTTTAGCGGTTACATCCATTAAAATTAAGTGGTTGTCAGTACCTCCGGTTACCAGATTAAAACCTCTTTCCATAAACACTTGAGCCAGTTTTTTAGCGTTTTTTACCACTTGAGCAGCCCATTTTTTAAATTCTTTGGTTTTAGCTTCTTTCAGGGCAACCGCTATTGCGGCTATGGTGTGTTCATGGGGTCCGCCTTGAAGACCGGGAAAGATGGCCCTGTCAATTAAAGAAGGTATGTTTTCTTTTTTAACCTCTTTTACGGGTTTTAAGGGGTTAGAGGGATTGCCGTTGCACATTATAATCCCGGCCCTGGGTCCTCTTAGGGTTTTATGAGTGGTGGAGGTTATAACATCGGCGTGATCGACCGGAGATTGATGAACTTTTCCGATTATCAGTCCGATTATGTGAGATATGTCAGCGATAAAGAAAGTCCCGTATTTTCGGGCAAGTTGACCAAACCGTTTAAAATCATATTCTCTGGGATAGGCGGTGGCGCCGCTAAACATTAATTTAGGGCGGTGTTTTTTAAGCATTTTTTCCACCTGGTCAAAATCGATCAACCCGTCTTTTCCCACTCCATAAGTTACGGATCTGTAAACTGTGCCGGAAAAGTTGATTTTCAATCCATGAGTAATATGTCCTCCCTGACTTAGCTCCATTCCCATAATTTTGTCTCCCGGTCGGCAGAGAGCAAAATATACAGCCAAATTCGCGGGGCTTCCTGAATACGGTTGAACATTTACATGGTCCATTTTAAAAATATCTTTAGCTCTTTTGATGGCCAGCCCCTCGATTTTGTCGGTATATTCCTGTCCTCCGTAATAGCGTTTTTTGGGAAAACCTTCACTGTATTTGTTGTTGAAAATTGACCCCATAGCTTCCAGCACGGAACGGGAAGCGTAGCTTTCTGATGGGATCATTTCCAGACCGTTTTTTTGTCTTTCCAGCTCTCCTTCAATCAGGTCAAAAACTTTACGGTCGGTTTTTTTTAGATTTTTATACACTAGTTGGCGTTGTTTTTTCATAATGTTGGTTTTAGAGATTATAAATTTAATAATTTTTTTTCAATAATATTATAAATTTTATTGGAAATTATTTTTTTTGGCAAAATTTTATTGTTTTTTACACAGTTTATTTTTTTCCAGTCAGAAGAATTTTCAATTATAGTCAAGGCGCTTTTTCTGGCATCCAGCAAATGTTTTTTGTTACTTTCGGCTAAATCTTTTTTCCCTTTTAAATATTTTTTCTTAGCTTTGGATTTATTTTTTAAAAGATTTTGAGAAACCTCCACGCTAACATCAAGAAAAATCGTTAAATCCGGTTTAGGCACTTTGAACAGGCTATATTCCATTTTCTCAATCCATTTTAAAAGCTTTTGTTTTTCTTTAGGGGTTTGAATTTTAGCTCCCTGATGAATTTGATTGGAGCTGACATACCTGTCGGAAATTACTATGTAGCCTTTTTTTAGCCAATTTTGAATTGTTTTTTTTGATTCAAATCGGTCAGCCCCATACAAAACAGAGACAATATAAGGATCAATTTTTAAAAAATCACCGTGTTTTCCCGCTAAACATTCTCCTATTAATCGGCCAAAAAAGTTATCATAATATTTAGGAAAATCGATTTTTTTTACTTTTATTTTTTTTTGTAATAATTTTTTAAAAAGCAGATTGCATTGGGTTGCTTTTCCGCTCCCATCAATTCCTTCAATGACTATAAAGTTTCCTTTTTTAGATTTCATTTGTAAAAATTATTTTTTTTACCTTGATTTATTTTGATTCATTTTACTTTACTTCGCTCCACACTGACATTTCTAAATTGGCTGTTAAAATTTTTATAATAAGCCTTGTAGTTTTTTTCCCTGGTCCATTTTTTAGTATAACCTTCCGGCAAGGGAAGACAAGGAAAAAGATCAATCTTATCCCAGTCTTTTCCTTTATAAATCGGGTAATTATAATAGGGATAATTTTTAGGAACCCCTCTTACAAAAGTCACTTGCGGCATTTTAAAACAAGTTTGAGCATAATAAGCCCGGTGCATTCCGTCGCAGACAATATTTACCACTTTCCCGTTGTTTTCGATGCTTTCTTCAACGATTATCGGTAAAATATCGGTGGGTTCTTTTTGATTTTTAATCCAAAAACGGACAAACCCATTCAGATTAAAAATATCGATTTTCTTTTTTCTAAGCGCCCAGTCCAGATTAGCGATATTTAAGATATTTTCTTCAATTAAGTAGCGTTGAGGACAATATAATTGAGAAGTATCCAGTTTTTCCAGGGAAATAGAGCAGTCTTTGTAGGGTTTGATTTTAGGAGCTTTTAGCATAGTCACATTTCGTAATCTTTCAAGCAATTCTTTTTGGTTAAATTTTTTTATCTTTTCAATTTTCATAGCGTTTAAATTAATTGCAAGTATTTAATAAATTGAGGATATATTATTTTTCAGAGGCTTTTAAAATTTATATTTAAGGCACATATTTTTTAGCTTTTTTTAAAGATATTGGTCAAGTTCATAAATAGTTTTCAAGGCTAGATCAGCTTTATCGGATTTGTTCCAGACAATAACGGTTTGCATCCCGGCTCTTTTAGCGGGAACAACATCGGTAACTTCGCGATCTCCAACATAAACATGTTCAATGGGTTTGAGTTTAGTCATTTTAACCATTTTGGAAAAACTTAAACCTTTAGTTTTTCCGCTTTTTTTCTCATCCCCGAAAATTTTATAGTCAAAATCAGATTCAGGGCTTAACCCAAGGGCCTTTAGTTTTAAATTGGAGCTTTTTTTGCCGGAGGCGGTTATTAAAAAAAGTTTGTACTTTTCTTTTAGGTAACGGATAATATTTACCAGTTGGGGGTCTTTTGTAATATAGAGATGTTGTTTGGCCAAATCAGGTACTTTGGCGGAAAGTTTTTCCGGTTCTTTCACTCCCATAAATCTTACGGTTTCGGTGCCGCTGCCGATTATCTTATAGTTTTTTTCAAAATCCCGCTTGGCTTTTTGGCGAGTGGTTTTAAGCTCTTTGGCTAAAATTTCGTAAAGCACCTTTCTATAGGATTCAAAAGTTTCTTTGGTTTCTCGATATAAGGTTTGATCCAGATCAAACCCCACCGCTTTAATTTGTTCTTTTTTTAGCATAAACTATTTTAGGGATTAGATGTTTGGTGAATTTTTAGACCCATCCTTTTTTTTCATAAACTCAATTTCCTTAATGGATAACTTCTAACAATTCCGGAATTTTCAAATGTTCTTGATTTAGGGCTGCTTTCTAAACTTGAACTTCCGGTTTTTTAGCACAAACCCTACCTCCCTGCCACTGACCTCTAGATAAATTGGATTTTCCTTGGACTTCTTGAAAAACAATAAAAGCTATTCTGGCTTTTAGTTTTAATTTAAACTCAACCGGTGCGGCATTAAAAATTCCAAAGGTTAAATTTCCTTTGTACCCCGGGGATATTTTACCGCTCAATAAAATAATACCGCTTCTAAATAAAGTGCTTCTGGGATAAATCTGGGCGAAAATTTTTTGGGGAATCCTTACTTGTTCAATTGTCTTTATTAAAAAATAATCCCCTTGCTTTAGAATGATTGAATTTTGATTATTTTTGTAATCGGCTATTTTTTTAATATCAGCGGATTTTCTTTTTTTGACTCCCAAAAAAGTTTTACCTTTTGGTTTGTAAATTTTTCCGGCTCTTAAATCAAAACCGGGACCTTCAGGGTTTTCAATCTCTCTTTTGGATAAATTTTTTACAATCCGTTTTTGATTATTTAGTTGAATGAGCTTTTCTCCGCCGATTATCATATAAAAATATTAAATTTAATTTCTTTTTATGAATATAGGGGAAAAAGTTGAATTTTGCAAAAATTGTGGTTAATATGATTAAGAAGGCTTTAAATTAGTTAAACTAGGATAAAAAGGATTTTATATTTAATAAATTTGCGGTTTTTGATAATAAATTTAAATAATACGCCTTACAAAAACCCTCCTATTTTTTTATGACACAAAAATTTCCTAAAGCGCGGAAAGCCTTTCAATAATTAAATGTTTTCAAATGAGCAGTGAAACCATTCCAACCAAAATCTTTGACGGGGTAAAATATATTTCTTTTAATGATTTGCACAATCTTTTTGTTCAATCAAACTATGGCCGGATAATGATAGCTAAAATTCGCTATGAAAGATATAAACCCTGGAACTTGGATGCAAAAGAGTGGGAAAAATTATTAGGACCGGATGTTAATAATTTAAAACATCTTTGGGTGGTCTATAAATTGGCCAGAAATTTTATTAATGATCAGATTTACGCCCCCAAAGAATTTAAAAACCGCACCAAAGGTGAATTTTTTTCCTATAATCAAGCGGAAACAGAGTCGATTCTCTTAGCTTCCCTTATTCATGATTGGGGAGAAGCCGAAATAGGCGACATTACTTTTGAAAAAAAAGACAAGAATAAAAATTTGAAGCAAGATGAAATCGTTGCTTTGCGAAAAATTGCCGCCAACCTTATAAATGATGGATCTGAAGGAATCCTTTTAGACAAAATTAACGAAGTAATCGATAGAGTTATCTTGAAATCATCCAGCAGCAGAATAGGAAGAGCTTTTAACGCTGTGGAGCGGCAGGGATATTTACTAAACGGAGTAAAAGCTTGGAATTTAAGTAAAAGTAAATCCATGGAATTTGAGTTAAGCGACAAATTGAAATGGCTTTCCAATAATGTATTTTTAAATCAAATTCCAGCTTTGGTGGAGTATTCAAAAATCTATTATCCGATTTACAAAACTCTTTTAGATAAAAGAAGTCAAATCACGGAAATTTTTATGGAAATGCCTGACGATAATTTTAAAAATTATAATATTGATGAATTGGATCAAAAAATCGAACAGTTTAAAAAAGCTCAGAGAGCCTGGTTTAGTTCAAAAATTGTAACGGTTTCCAATGATGAATAAAATTGATTTATGAAAAAACAAATTTGTATTAAAGGTAAAAAATATAAATTGCCGATATATTTGCCTGATGCCACCAGAGCGGTTGTTAAGACGGTTGATTCCCTGGATTTAGTAAAAGCCTCTGTCAAGGGGGCGGTGGTAAATACTTATCATTTAATGACCGAACCCGGGGTAAGTGTATTAAAAAAACTGGGAGGGATTAAGGCATTTATGAATTTTCCCGGTTTAATTACTTCCGATTCCGGAGGTTGGCAGATATTTTCCCTGATTCATAGAAATAAAAATCAGGGGAAGATTACCGATGAGGGGGTTGCCTTTTCTGTTGGAAAAGGTAACCGAGAGCTGTTTTCTCCGGAAAAATCAATCGAGACCCAGTTTGATATCGGTTCTGATATAATTGTTTGTTTGGATGACTTTACTCCGCCGAGGGCTAAAAAAAAGCAGATTGTTGAAAGTGTTAACCGTACTCTTAAATGGGCAAAAGTTTCCAAAGATCACTATCAAAAACTATTAAAGCAAAGAAAAATCTCCAATAAAAAACGGCCTTTTTTGTTTGCTGTGATTCAAGGTGATAATGATAAGGAGTTAAGAGCCTATTGCGCAGAAAAATTACTGGAAATGGGAGGCTTTGACGGATTTGGATTTGGCGGCTACCCAATGGATGAAAATGGGAGGCTTAATTTGGATTTAGCAAAATATGTCTGCGATTTAATCCCCAATAATTATTTCAAGTTTGCTTTAGGTGTTGGTAAGCCGCAAGAAATTGCGGCTTGTTTTAATTTTGGCTGGCAGATTTTTGACTGCACCTTGCCGACCAGGGACGGTAGGCATATGAGGCTTTATGTTTTTAATAAAAATCCTAAAAAGATCGATGATTTAATGCAAGTTAAAAATCACGGTTATCTTTATATAAATCGGGAAAAATATCGAAGAGATCAACGAAAAATCAGCGATTTTTGCGATTGTCATACTTGCAAAAATTATTCCAGAAGCTATCTGCATCATCTTTTTAATATCAACGATGCCACTGCTTATCGATTGGCTACCTTGCATAATTTAAGGATTTATACAAAAACTATGGAGGTTTTAAGACAAGCTAACTAAGCTTTCAGGTTTTTTAATTTTTCCTGAAATTTATCCTCCAAATCTTTTTTCATAGATTCGTGAAGTTTTTTATCGTATTGGGGAACTGTTTTTTTTATGTAACCGCAGGTTTCCTCTTCCGGGCAAAAACCGCTTAAAACACATTTTGGTTCGATCAAGTCGCTCAAATAAACCAGATTTTTCTTTTTTAGGATGGTTTTAATTTGTCTAACCTCCTCTTTAGTTTGGGTAAAAATTTGTTCGTCCGCGGTAGGGCAACTTCTTAAGGGAAAATAACCGTCAATTATATTGTGTAAATTGTATTCCTGGATCATTTCTATCCTTAATCCTCTGGGGATTACAAATACGGCATCCGCTTCTTTTATCCCTTCTTTTATCAGTTGTTTGTAAGCATTCAGGGAGGAAAAAAGCGCTTTTAAATAAAGTTTTCGCCAATTTTTATTTTTAGAAATATATTTGGGAACAGCAAAGAATTTATCGATTAGTAATAGCTCTTTGGAATCAAGATCTCCTTGTCGGTTAAATTTCTGGATATATTTATCAGTGATTTCAATGGTTTTTTCAATGCAGTAATAAATTGATTCAGTGGTTACCGGCGCCGTTCTATGTCTTTTCTTGTCTCTCCAAACCCGCCAGCTGACTCGGGATAGAGATTTTATGGAAAAAGCGTTGGCATAATCCCTGACAATTTTTCTTCGAAGATCCAAAAGTTTGGGCCAGTCTTTTTTTAAGCGTTTTAAATTATTACAAATTTCTTGTTGTACTTTTAAAAATTCTTTAATTCTTTTTTTAAAACCCTCTCCTCCATAATTATCTATACCAAAAACTTTAACATCTTTATCTTTTAGCTTATTTTTTTGAATTTGATCCCTGACAAAGTTATTAATTTTAGGATTTTTAAATAAATTGGGGAAAGGGTAGGTATTTCTTGGAGCAGCCATTCGGGTCGCATAAAGCAAATCCATCCCCATTTTTTTTAGGTTTTTTTGGATTTTGGCAATTATTAAATCGGCTTCCTCCGGCATCCATTTTTTTTCGATTTCGGTTTCTTTTACAAAAGTGGCGAAAGATTCGGCCGGTAAAGTTATAATTCCAGTTCCGTAAGTACCGTAATGAACGATTTTACTGGCTTCGTCTTTGGAGGCGCCTTTACTCAAGAGCTGATTAAACACTTCAATGTTTAATCGAGCCGCCTTTTGGTAAATTTTTTTGGCTTTTGAATTTTTTAAAATCGAAGAGGGAAAAACATTATCTTTATCGCTTACATTGGCTCTTCTTCCGGAGTGCATCAGGGCGGAGGAAAAAGTGATGCCGGTAAGCATGGAGCCGATCATCTTTGATCCTTCAAAAGTAAAGCAAAAAACTGGCATAGTAGCCATAGAAGCGTGACCTTTAAGAGAGGATTTTCTAAGAATTAATTTGATTTTTTTCTTGATATCTTGATTTTTTTCCTTGCTCTCTTTTATTAAATCTTCAACAGAATCTCCTCTAAAAGTAAGCAAACCGGAAAAAGCGGATATTTCTTGAGGGTTTAATTTAATTTTTTCAAATTCATATTGAGGGATTACTCCCAAAAAGTTTAGTTTTAAATCAGTGGTTTTTTTCATGTTTGATGTTTTGTTATTTAGTAAATTCAATTTTGTAAATTTTTACTTTGCCTTGGCTGAAATACTCCCAGGCTATTTGATCCCCCTGATAATCTTTAAGGTAAAAAACTCTTTTAATGGAAGAATTTAAGATTGCTTTGGTGCACATCGCGCATGGCCGGTAAGTTACAAACAGATCGGCACCGTTGATATTGACTCCCAGACTAGCGGCATTGGTAATAGCGTTTATTTCGGCATGCGCTCCTCGGCAAAGTCCTTGATGTTTTTTTATCCTTCCATTGATTGTTTTGGCGCAGCCGACTTCATCACAATGCTCGATTCCTTTAGGCGGTCCGTTGTATCCCATTGATAAAAATTGATTTTTTCTTACTATAACGGCTCCCACTTGATAATAAAGACAAACCGACCTTTTTTTAATTACCTCGGTTATTTCAAACCAGGTTTTTTCCCATGGAGGCCTGCCCTTGCCTGTTTTTATTTTCTTTACTAAAGGTTTCATATTAGACTTTTCTTTTTGGAAAATAATTATTTTCTTTTCTCATCATTAAATCTCGACCGCAATAAAATTCCCCTCTGGTGCATTTTCCGGATTTATAACAAGGAGGCTCCAACAGCTTTAAAATAGGATGTTTTTTAAACTGCTTTTTAATAGAGGCTCTAAGTTGGCGGCTTAATTCGTAAATTTCTCTTTGATGAAACCAACAAAGCCGGCCTGATTGTTCATGACAAACGGCGTTTAGAGAACCTCTTTTTTTATAATGCACCACACATCCAAGCGGAGCTATTACTGCCGCTAAAGTACCGGGGATTTTTTTACTTAAGTTTTTCCACATTTTCAAGACTTTTTTAGCTTCTTTTTCCAGATCGCATTTTTTAGCGATTGGAGGTAAATAAAAATCACCCGTAAATATCGGGATGCTTCTTTTGATGGTCCTGTGTCTTTGATCTTGGCCCATAGTCACCAAAGGTCCCTTGATTTGAGCTTTTATTTCCTCAAAAGTATTGTTCATAAGTTCGGGAGTAAAATGGAGTTTATCCAAAGGGCTCATAATTTTATAATCAGGCAGTGTATAATTGGCAGAAGTCTCTTTATTTATTAATTTGGATAATGATTCAAAATCAAAGACCGCTTCCACTTCGTCCACAATTTTATTTTTGGAGGTTTTATCCAGATAAGGATGCCAGTTGGTTTTTCTTCTTGCAGATTTTTTAAATAAAAAATCCAATTCCGGAGTGGTTTTTAAAATTTCCTCTGCCATTTCCTGGGTTATGAACCTTAAAACCGGATTCCAGGCGCTTTCATACATAGCGGCCAAAGCGGTTAGGTTTAAAGTATAAACAATACTGGTTGGAAAAATCGAGGGAATAAACATTCGAAGTTGCTCCTGATTAATTTTGGGAGCTCTTTGTTTTAAAAATTTTTCGTCAGCATAAGGCCTTTCTTTTTTAATTAATTTTTTTGTTTCTTCTAGAGTTTTGGGAAAATTTTTATTGTATATTTCAGTACATTTTTTAATATAGGCCATTATTTTTTTAAGATTCCCAGGCTTTATTTGGGGCCAGAAAATTTTAATGTAAGACTCCATCCTTTCAAAGTCCGGGTTTTCAAACATCTGGGCGCACAGACTACCTGATTTTTGATCGCTGTTATAAAATGGATGGGTCAAATGAAGACCAAAGGTTATGTCGGCTATTGCTATATTCTTTATTTGAAAGGTAAAGTAATTGTGTTGAAAAGGAGTGTGATGAGTGCTTTGAAAAAGATGATTTAAGTTAATTTTGGCTTTGGACTTTCCTTTGCATTCCAAAGCGGCTAATTTTGTAATTTCCTTGGGATTTTGGTCGGGGGAGCTAATTAATCTTACTTTGATGGGAGGTTTTTTCATGGGTAATGATTTTTTAATTTAAAACTATTTTTAAAATATCAAATTGTTTTTATAAATCAAATTAAGAAAATTTTGGGTTCAATTTGATTTAATAATTTTTATAAGTTTTAATTTCATAAATGCTTTATTTATCAGTATCTTCTGAAAGAGGGGGGAGTATTGGTTTGGTCAGGATAAAGATTTAACCGGTGTATTTTTGTTGGAAAAATTAATTTATAAGCATTGCGGCCGCCTGTTTTAAGAGATCGATTCAAAAAGCAACCAACCCCTATCCGTAAATATTATAACTTAAATAAATCGGCCTGAATTAAAGCTTTTAGAATTAAGAGTGATTAGAATATTTATAAAGTTTTAATGTTATAGATCCGGTAAGCTTAAAATTAAAATAGCCTTAAGATCTGCCAATTTTTATGGAAGGACCCATAGAGCTGGTAAGGGTGATTTTTTTTATAAACTTCCCCTTAACTTTGTCAGGTTTTGATTTTTCAATGTTTTCAATTAAGGTTTTATAGTTTTCTATCAACTGTTCTTTTTTATAGGAAAGCTTTCCTATGGTTTGATGAATATTGCCGGCAGCATCGTTTTTAATATTGGCCAGCCCCTTTTTAAGTTCTTTAACAGTTTTTTCAATATCAGTAGTTATTGTGGAATTTTTAGGATTGGGCATAAGTCCTTTAGGTCCTAAAATTTTAGCGATTTTAGCGATTTTAGGCATCATAGAGGGAGTGGTGATCGCGATATCAAAATCAAGCTTGGCTTTTTTATTTTTAATTTTTTCAATTTCATTTTGGTCCAAAATAACATCTGCGCCAGCGGATTTAGCGGTTTTTTCCTCGCTTTTATTGGCGGCAAAGACAGCAACTTTGGGAGTCTTGCCAGTGCCATGAGGTAATTCAACGCAAGAGCGAATTTGTTGTTGGGACTTTTTAGGATCAATGTTTAAATTCAAGTGAACTTCCACACTTTCGTCAAATTTAGCTGATTGGGCTTGTTTTAAAAAATCTATTGCTTGGTCTATGTTAATATTTTCAGCTTCCTTGATTTTTTCTAAATTTTCCCGATATCTTTTACTTCTTTTCATAAGTGTTAATTAATAAATTTCATCATGTCGCCTTGTTTTTAGAGGCTCCATAATATTTTTATGGACTTTTAAATTACTGAACTTTTACCCCCATACTTCTGGCGGTGCCGGCGATAATTTTTTTGGCCGCTTCCATATCGTTGGCGTTTATATCTTCCATTTTGCGTTCTGCTATTTCTTCCAATTGTTTTTGGTTAATGGTTCCGACTTTATCTTTTTGAGGCACTCCCGAGCCTTTTTTAATTTTAATGGCTTTCTTGATCAGCTCAGCGGCCGGAGGACTTTTTAGGGTAAAAGTAAAGCTCCTGTCTTCATAAACAGTAATTTCCACCGGAATTACATCTCCCATCATTTCTTTGGTTTTTTCGTTAAATTGGGTGCAAAAATCTTGAATATTTAACCCGTGTTGACCCAATGCTGGTCCTACAGGAGGAGCCGGGTTGGCTTTCCCGGCAGGTATTTGGAGTTTTATTAAAGCTTTTACTGGTTTCATAAATTTTTAAATCTTTTTTAATTGTAAAAAATCCAAATCAACAGGTGTTTCGCGACTGAAGATGTTAACCAAAACCTTTACTTTTCCTCTGTCTTTGTCAACTTTTTGAACTTTGCCGTCAAAATCTTTAAACGGACCATCGGTTATCCTGATAGAGTCTCCTTTATTCAAATTAATTTCATACTTAGGTTCCTGAACGCCCATTCTTTTTTTGATGGATTTTATTTCTTCTGGATCAAGAGGAATAGGTACGGTCCCGGCTCCGGTAAATCCGGTTACATTGGGGGTGTTTCGAACCACATACCAGGAATCGTCGGTTACAATCATTTCTACCAGAACATAGCCTGGATAAATCTTTTCTTTAATTACCTTTCGTTTTCCGTTTTTAATTTTAATTTTTTTCTCAGTTGGCACCAAGACATTAAAAATTTTATCCTGCATATCCAAGGATTCGATTCTTTGACGCAAGTTTTTGGCTACATTCTCCTCATATCCGGAGTAAGTATGTAAAACATACCAGGCTCTTTCTTTTTTATTAACTTGTTTCATAAAATTTTTGTAATCAATAATCCAAACAAATAATCAAGAGTTCCCAAAAATATCGCTACCGCTAAACTCATATAGATAACCATTTTAGTGTATTTTATGGTCTGTTCTTTAGTCGGCCATTTAACTTTTTGAAGCTCCGCTCTTGAATCTTTTATGTATTGGATAAAATTTCTTATCGCCTTCATTGCTTTTGTTTTAAAAAGACCTCTGCGAGGTCCTGTTATGCTTTGAATATAAAGATATAATCCGAAATTGTCAAATTTTCATTGCTATTTTAAGTCTTTTTTTTAAAATTAAGAAAACTTTTAATTCTAAATAATTAAAATGAATATAGAAAATTCTACAGAAAATCCACCCGACAGCGGGTTGGATGAATTAAAAAAAAACAATAGAGGAAAATATGGAAAAAATAATAAAATTAAAGTCGGTCATTTGAATCTTCAAACGGGAATTTGAAAGAAAATTTTGTTTAGTTTTCTAAAGAGTTTAGTGGAGTTTCTTTTTAATTTTCCGGGGGGCTTTCGTCCTGGATCGCCTGATCGGTTTGTTGAATGTTGGCCGGTCTTAGTTCGTTTTGGCTTTCTTCTTCTTGAGTATAAAAAAATCTCTGCAATCCGTCAGGAGTCAATTGTAGATTAAGACTAAATTTTAATCCAATCTCATCCTTATCAACGCCGTCAATCTTAACATTTCCTACATTGTCCATTTTTTGCAAAACATCGATTTGTTTAGCTATATCGGAAAGATTGGGGGCCACCATTTCCAAAACTACCTCGTTTCCTTGCTCTTGATTGCCCAGGTTAGCTTCCAAACCTTGTTCGCTGGGAGTAAAATTGCTTTTTCCGTTCATTGATTCAAGAAAAACTACCGGTAAGAGATTATCTTCCAATTGTTTTAAAAATCCGCTCCAATAAATTTGCTTATAAGAAATATCTCTTACAAAATTTAATCTGGAGGAAGTATCCAGGGTTTGGGCGATTTCGTTGTAATTTCTATTGGCTTTTACTTGTTCGATCTGGCTTTTAATTTTATCGATTCTGCCTGTTTGATAGGTTTTATATAAATAAGCCCCGCCATAACTTGCAAAGGACAAACCCAAAATCACCAAAGCAAAAATAGCGTTTTTTAAAAAAGCTTGCTGTTTTTGACCTTCCCTATATGCAGCAGTCTGTTTGGCGAAGTTTATACCTTGTTTGGGCATTAATTGAATTTAAATTTTTGTTTTTCTAAATTTATTTTACAGCTGAATTTTTCCTTGAAATTTATTATAATTTGTTTTTAAAATTTCGGCAAATACTAGGTCTTAAATCCAATTTCAAAATAAGAATAATTTTCAAAACTAAAAAAAAGCCTCTTCCCGATCTCCCTAAAGGGTGATAGATTTTTTGATCTATTGGTTTATGACTAAAGATTTTAATTCAATAAGATCTTAAAATTAGTGGAATTTTGAAAATTATTTTAAGGTTTTTTTAAAGCTTTTCTTTAATGGCGTAGATAAATCCGATATAAATCCACATCGGGATAAAAAAGATGGCCGAATTGAAAAGATTGGTAATAATAATGGCGCCTATGCCCAAAAGAACAGTAAATTGATAAAACAAGGTGTTTGCGCCAAGCTTTTTTTTATTTTTTAGGGTTTTTAGGATTTTGATTAAAGGAGCCGCCAGCATCAGAATAAAAGCCGTTAATCCGAGCAGGCCTGAAGAAATCCACCATTCAAAGAAAATATTGTTGGCGTTGTGCAAATAGTCTCTTTTTACCATGATGGAGCCTTGACCCCGGCCCAATAACCAGTTTTCTTTTACTAGTTCCAAATTGGTGTCATAAGCCCGGAATCTTGATTGAATATTTTCATCTTTTGTTTTATCTTCGTAAATTCTATAACCCATAGCTTTATATTTTTCAATTTCTTCCAGATCTATTTTTTTGTTAACCCCATCTTTTTCAGCCATGGTTATAATATGTTGGCCTTTGTAAATACTTTCAAAGCGATCCCAAAGATTGAATCTGGACAGTGAGAGGCTTTTTATTAAAATAATAGAAACTATAAACAAACCGGCAAATAGAATTATTGTCAGACTAAATTTTTTAAAAATTTTACTTCCGATCCTACCGCTCAGTTTAAGTAAAGCAATCCAGCTGAAAATGATTATAATTCCGGCAATTAAGGCCACCCAACTGGCTCTGGCTACACTGATAATCAAAACAATCAAGTTTAATAAACTTAAGGCTGTAATTTTGGCGAATTCTTTATCAAACCTTAACTTTTTTTTATAAAGTTTTAAAAATAAAAGCGGAAAAATAAAACCGATAATTAAAACAGTGTAAATTCCCAGCCAATCGGGTTCAAAAAAAGCGGCATTGGGCCTTGCCGTCATAATCTGAAAACTCTTAAAACCTAATTCTTGAGCAAGGTTTTGGTAAATTGCCAAAACACAAACAGGAATTGAGGAGTAAATAAAAGCTAGAAGCACTTGTTTTTGGCCGTATTTTTTTACCCTGATCCAGTAATAAGTTACATAGCAAATAGCTATGGAAAAGATCAGAGCCACAGTTTGTTTGGCGGAAAAAAGAGGATCCGGACTGTTGGCTATAGCGATAATGCTTGAAATAATCAATAAAGAGAGCAAAATCACAAAATACCGATTTTCTCTAAATAAAATATATAACCGGATAGATAAAGCAAGGGAAAAATTTTTAAGGATTTTAAATAAACCGACCTTTGCTTTGGTTTTTTTATCGGTTTTGTTCTTTATAAAATTAAAATAGTTGAGGATAAGCGAAATAATCAGAAAAATGACAGCCCAGTGATAAATTCGAAGTCCAAAAACATTGAAAATATCCAGAATCTGGCTCATCACCAGCAGAGTTATACCAATTAAAGGTCTGTAAATGGCAGAAAACAGCATTAAAAATAAAATTATAATCCCCGCTGTTTTGCTAGACAAAAAACCCAAAATCCCGGCTAATAATATAACGGCAACAAACCCCAAACAAACAAGAGGAATATTTTTTTTGCTCCAAATTTTCATTTTTTGAGGCATAATGGTTTAAGATTATGTTGAAAAATCATTTGAAAAATTCAGAAAAAATCAAAATTACAGTAGTCGATTTGTTTTTTACAGAATCCTTTATAGTAGTTATTTCAAGATTTACGGTTAGTGCCGTAGGAGGGATTTGAACCCTCACGCCCAAAATGAGCACTAGCCCCTCAAGCTAGCCTGTCTACCAAATTCCAGCACTACGGCTTTTAAGAAGATTTCTAAAGGTTTTTTTGCCAAATACAATATTTTGTCTTATCTTTCTTGTTTGGCTTTTTTATTTTTCCTCTTTTGTTTCTTTGGGTTTTACTTTGCGGGATTTCTCGGAACTTTCTGAAGGCTGATTTTTTTGAGTCAGATCGGTTTGGGAAGTTTCTTTTTGGTTTTGTTCTTCGCTTTCTTGGCGCGGCTTGGTTTCTTGTTTGGATTTTTTATTTTTTTCCTCTGGGGAAGTTTCTTTTTCCTGTTGTGGTTTTTCTTTTTCTTTTATATTTAAAGTTTCATTAATTTTTTTGCTTTCTTTTAATTTAGCCGATTTACCGGTTTTGTCCCGGATATAATAAAGCTTGGCTCTGCGGGTTTTGGATCTTTTAATCACTTTTATTTGGTTTATTAAAGGGGAATTTAGGGGAAATATAAATTCGGCCCCCACTCCGCTGGCGATTTTTCTAATTGTTATGGTGGCGCCGGTTTCATTGCCGTGTTTTCTGGCAATCACGGTACCTTCGATAACCTGAATTCTTTCTTTGTCTCCTTCTTCAGTAACTTTTCTTTTTATTTCCACCACATCTCCGGGTTTAAGTTGTTCTTTAATTGATTTGGTCATTTTTTACTAATTTTAAAAAATTTAGTTAACTTTTACTTGGTTTGATTATCTTATAGAATATATAATATAACAGTCAAGTGAATTGTCTTTGTTAATATCCCACAATTATTGAAATTTTTCAAGCAACCTTGAAAATATTTTGTTTGCAATATTTATCTATATAAGTATATAGTATGATTATAACAGTGATAAGCTTGAGTTTATTTTTATTCAGTGGTTTAAATAAAGTTTTTTTTTCATAATTATACTTATTGCGGTTTATTTTTAAGATAAATTGTTGGCACTACTTATAAATTTTTGAATTTTAATAAATCTATTATGAAAAAATTAAAAACTAAAGGTAAATATTTTTCTGACTTTACTAACCTTTATGAGTTGAGTAAGACATTGCGGTTTTCTCTCATTCCAGTTTTAACGGAAAAACAAGAACAAGAAATCTTAACAGAAAAAAATTATTCAAGTAAAGATCAAATTACAAGACAAGATCGAACTGAAAAATTTTATAGAGAAAATAAAAAAGAAATTTTTGATGTTGATATTGAAAGAAAAAAACAATATAGAAAACTGAAATATTATTTAACAGAATTGCATAAATTTTTTATTAAAGATGCTTTAGAAGAATTAAAGAAAGATAAAGAAATAAATTTTTCTAATCTTTTTGATTATTGGAAGCAATATGAAAAAACAACCAATGATTCTAAAAAGGTTGAATTAGCTAAAAAGATAAATATAGAAAAAGAAAAACTAGCCAAATATTTCGGTAATAAAGAAGGGAAATATGGTGTTTTCCATAAAATCGCTGAAAAATATTATGATTTTTTGGAAGAAAATTTAAAAGAAGATGAAAAAATTTTAGATAATACAAACAAAAAACAAAGAAAGAATAATATTCTACTTTCTCAAAATGTTTTATTACTCTTAGACAAGAAAATTAAAGATGGAAGTATTAAAGAAAAAATTGAGAAACAAAGTGATGATAACATCTTTGCACTAAATTTTATAGACATAAATGAAGAACAAAGAAATTTGATTGAGTATTTCAAAGGTTGGTCGACATATTTTAAAAATTTTAATGAAATACGAGCAAATTTATATAAGGATGATGGCAGAAAAGAAGAAACAAGCGAGACAGATGAGAAATCAAAAATTAATAAAGCTAATACCGGACAGATTACTACACGAGTGCTAGATGAAAATTTTGAAATTTTTTTAAGAAATGTAATATCTGCTGAAAGGAATAAAGAGATCTTAAATTTAAATGACTATGAAGATCAAAATATTGTCGATGGAAAAGATATTTTAAAACCTGATTTTTATTTAGATTGTTTATTACAAACTGATATAAATATCTACAATAAAAAAATTGGGAAGTTAAACAGTTTTTTCAATCGGAAGAATCAGGAAAAAGGTACTGAAAATAAGATTAATTTTTTAAAAACATTATATAAACAGTTACTTTTAGACGATAAAATAGAAGACGAAAAAGAAATAGTGGTGAAAGAATTTTTGGACGAACAAGAATTTATTCAAGGTTTAGAAGATTTTAGAAAACATTCTTGGGAAAAAATTGAGCTAATTCTTAATTTTTTTGATATAGAGGAATTGCAAAAAAATTTAGATGAAGCAACGCTTAATGAAAATAAACTTCACTTTTATTGCAATGAAATTTTTGGCGATTGGGCATATTTTAGAAAGCTCTATTATGGTAAAAATGAAGTTAAAGAGAAAGATAAAAGTAAAAGTAAAAAAGAGGAATTTAAAGATAAAGAAGGTCTGGAGAAATCAGAATTTAGCCTTACCGAAATCAAAGAGTTATTGAATAATTATGATAAAGAAGAGTTTAAAAAAGATTTACAAAAAGGAAATTTTATTGGCAGAGTTGATACCGAAAAATTAGAATATCAAGATGAGCTAGATAATTTTAAAAATTTTTTGAATTATCTTAAATTTTATTTCGATTCCTTTACTAAAGGTAGAGAACTTTTAACTAAAAGAGAAAAGGAGGATTTGAAAAAGTTTAACGAGATTAAAAAAGAATTGGAAGAGGCTAGAGAGAAAGGAGAAAAGATTGATGAACTTCTGCTCGGAAAAATTTCAGAAGAAAATTTCAGAAAAGATATAAAAGAATCTATTGGGGATAAAAAAGAAAATCTTGAAAGAATTTTTGATGAATATAAAAAATCTATTGAAGCTAGAGAAAAATTAA
>WJJL01000014.1 GCA_014729725.1 Candidatus Moraniibacteriota bacterium
CTACCTCCGTCTTCGTATCTTACCTCTATTTGATAATCACCGGTAAAATCCTCTGACCCCCGATTATACACCTTTATCTTAGCGTTAAATCTATCACCCTGCGATAAGGGAAACTCTATATTATCAATAGTTTCAAGAGAAATGTCCGGTATGATCAAATCAGGGCCGTCCCCTATCACCATTGATTTTGTAAAGACATTATTGCTCTGATTGGAATCAGCTGGCTCGGGAAGCCTTAATTCAAATTTCATCTCCACCGATCCTGTTTGATTTATTACCATATCCTCACCCAGCTTGGAAGATCTTAATAAAATCTTTGTCTGACCATTTAAAGAAACATTTTCTATTGTGAATTCCTGCGAATCAAACTCAAATAATAAATCTTCCTTATTAAAAACATACTCTTTGTTATTATAGCTTAAAACTACTTCATAATACTCCGGAACATCTTGTATTTCCTCTCCTTTATTGTTTACAATAATTTTTGCATCAAATGGCTCCCCTTCCCCCGCTGATTCTCCTAATGGTGTCGGCAAAGACTGATCTTTGTTCATAATAAAAGCATCTAAAATCTCAAAATCAGGGCCGTCCTGTTCCTGGCAGTCTTCGGGGCAATTGCATTTATCCTCTCCTAAATCACTTTGACATTGTCCATTTCCACAGTTATCTCCCCATCCCTGGGTGCAAATACCTTTTATAGATAAACCTTGTGTTAAAATAGATATGGCTAAATCCCAACAAATTGCCGAATCATAGCATTGTATGGGGTTTTGAATTGGGACACATTCCTCTGTTTGAGAATCCTGTTTCAAATTGGGCTTTAAAGCTGTCTGACCTTGACAGCAACCTACAAGAGAAGCTTCATAGACAGGATCCCCCTCTTGAATGCACGGCTTTAATAATTGTATTTGTTCTTGAGCTTTGGCATAATTATTGATTTTGCTTAAAAATAATCCATAAAGCTCTGCGGTTGCCACACCTTTTAATCCGGTTTGAGATTGTACAGGGCTGGGTCCTAAAAACTTAAAAATAAAAGTTAAGGCAAAAATAAACAACAAAAACAATAATAAAAATTTTTTATTTTTTTGTTTTTTAAAACTTATAAATTTGTTTTCTTGTTTTTGCATTTAATTTGTTTAATTTTTAAAATTTTATTTTGAAGACTAAATTAGAATTAGGCCCTTAGAAAAATTTTGCCTGCCAAAAACGAATAAGCCCGCTATAGGCAAGTTTTCCCAAAAATACACTTTTTTTCTCTAAAAAAAATAGCAAGCGCATAAGTTCTCAAAATTATGAAAATAATTATCGACATTACAAACTTATATATTAAAATATTTTACTTAAAAATAAACCCCAAAACAGAATTGGTAACGGACAAAAAAATTACAAAAAGCATGGCCGCCAAAAAACCCTCCACCTGAAAACCGGGAACTAAAAAAGCAGCTATTAAAATAAAAAGAGTATTGATTAAAAAGGAAACTAAGCCGAAAGTAAATAAATTAACAGGTAAAGTAAGGAAATTCAATACAGGTTTAATAAACAAATTAAAAATACCGATAATCAGAGCTAAGGCCAAAGCGGGAATTAATCCGCTTATAGAAACTCCCGGGATTAAATAGGCGACCACAATAACCGAAACCGCCGCCAAAATCCAAGAAAATAATTTTTTCATATTGTTTTTATTTTATGGCTAAGACTTTATCTTGAACTTTCAAAAGAATTTTAAAACATAAAAAACATAAAGTCAAGCGAAAAGTAATATTTTTTGGTATTGTTTATCTTATTAATAAGTAGGCTCCAATAAATACAGCCGGAAAATTTTCCGGCTGTATTTATCTATATTTTATAGTAAATTAAACTTGAATTATTCTTTTTCAATCTTGATTTTTTTGGCTTTAGCTTTTTCCGCCTTTGGCATCTCAATCTTTAGAACACCGTCTTTAATTTTGGCCTTTACCTTTTGACTGTCAACGGCGGTTGGAAGGGAAAATTCTCTCCTAAACTCTCCGTAACTTCTTTCTTCGCGATAAACATTTTCATCTTCTTTGACTTCATCTTTTTCCTGCTTACCGCTAATAATTACATAATCATCTTCAACCTCGATATTAATATTTTCCATATCTACTCCGGGAACATCTGCAGTAATTTTTATTTTATCTTTATCTTCTTTAATATCTAACTGAGGAAATTCACTGTTCCAATTAATAGCCGCACCAAAAGGCTGCCAGACGCTTTCGTCAAAGATTCTGTTCATAGCGTCGCGAAGAGAATAAACTCCCGGTAGATTTCTGCTTTCGGATTTTTTGTCGCTTTTGTTTTTCATGGTTTTGAATTTAATTATTAATCTTTTGAATTAGCACTCTCTTGTTAAGAGTGCTAATTAATTTTATACTAAAAGCAAATAAAAAATTTGTCAAATTCTAGATATTCTTGAATAATTTAAACTGTGCTTATTCTAAAAACTCTAAGATAAACATAAATCTTAATGAATTGGGTTTTGTCTTTCAAATAAAGACAACCCCACGATCAGCCCTTGTTTCAAAAGAGTAAATCCCAAATGACAAACAAATAACCCGATTATATTATAAGTTTAGCGATAAAGGAGCTTGTGAAAAAAATCAACTACTGCGATTTTGTAGCTTGATTCACAAGGAAAAAGGTTATTTTAAAAATAGGCAAACAGTGCTATTTATTAATAAAAAATAAATCAATTTAATGAAAAAACGTTCTAAAATATTGCTTCTTTTTTCCGGAGGGCTGGATTCAATTATTGCTGCAAAAATTTTGGAAAAAGCTGGAGCCAAGGTTAAGGGAATAACCTTTAGTTCCGTTTTTTTTGATGCTGAAAAAGCGCTCCGAAATGCCAAAAAAATAAACTTAAAAATTATTTCAAAAGATATCAGCCAAAAACATTTAAAAATCGTCAAAAAGCCTAAGTATGGCTGGGGTAAAAATCTCAACCCCTGCATTGATTGTCATGCCTTGATGTTAAAAGAAGCTCAAAAAACGGCTCAGAAAAACAGCTTCGACGGTTTAGCTACTGGAGAGGTTCTAGGGCAAAGACCTTTTTCTCAAAATTTACAAGCTCTAAAAATTATCGAAAAACAAACCGGATTGGAAAATGAAATTTTAAGACCCCTAAGCGCCAAAGTGCTGGAAAAAACAGTTCTGGAAAAAAAAGGATCCATTGAAAGAGAAAAACTACTAAACATAGTTGGAAGATCCAGGAAAATTCAACTGCAACTTGCCCGAAAATTTAAAATCACCGATTATCCCACTCCTTCCGGGGGATGTATCTTAACAGATCCGGAATTTTCCAAAAAAGCCAAAAAGCTTTTAAAAATTAACCCCAAAGCTCAAATTAAAGATTTCACCCTAATTAAACAAGGTAGGCTTTTTTCAAAAAACAAAAGTCTTATTATTGTGGGAAGAAACCAACAGGAAAACAAAACCATTGAAAATCAAGCTATCAAAGACGACATTCTTTTGGAATTAAAAATCATTCCCGGCCCCCTAGCTCTAATTAGAACTTTTCAAAAAACACCCACAGACGAAAAGCGAAAAATAATAGAATACTGCAAGCAAAAAATATTGACCTACAGCCCTAAAGCCAAAGGAAAAAACAGGTTTGAGTTCCAACAAGAAAATATGTAAATAATCTTGCAATTTCCTTGAATCTTTTTAAAATTTACTTTATTCTATAAAGGAAATTTTAAAAAATAAGGCAGTGGGATGAGATTCTCATTTTTTAGAAAGGTTTTTAAAATAGATGTTGCAAGCTTTAAAGCTAATTGGCCTAAGCCTAAATAAATAAATTGCAGCTTAGATGAAAAATTATAAGATTATGGTGACAGTAGCTCAGCGGTAGAGCCCCGGGTTGTGGTCCCGGTTGTCGTGGGTTCAAATCCCATCTGTCACCCACCAATAAAACGCCCTCCATTATGGAGGGCGTTTTATTTTTTTTCTAAACTCTGGTTTATTATTTTACAGCTTCTTTTAAAGCTTTTCCAGGTTTGAATTTAGGAGCCTTTCTGGCGGGAATGGTTAATTTTTCTCCTGTAGAAGGATTAACTCCCTGTCTTTTGCTCCTCTTAACAGTTTCGAAAGTCCCAAAACCAATCAATTGGACTTTTTTTGTTTTCATTGTGTCCTTGATTGTGTCAAAGGTTTCATCAACGACTGTTTTGACTTGAGTCTTTGGCATTTTAACCTTTTTGGCAACTGCCTCGACAAGTTGCGTTTTGTTCATTTGTTTATTTTTAATTATTAATAAAAAAAATGAAATCGCACATATAAAAAATATTTAATCAAGACTGATTCTTGTTGCTTATTAAAAATCTTTCAAATGTGCAAGTGCTTTGATTAGGGCATTATAGCACTAATTGAAATTTGATCAAGCCCTAAAATACCATCAACACTTGTTTTTTACAAAAAAAATATTTTTTTGAAAATTTATTAAGTATTTAAGCGATTTTTACCTTGGCTATTTTTTTACCTTTATTAATCGAAGGGCCATCCTAAAGACGCTTTTAATTATTTTAAATTATGCTAATCTTATTTAATAAATATCATTTTTTTTAAAAAAATTTAAAGTTTTTCTGATCTGAAATGAAAAATATTGATCTAATCATTATCGGCCTGGGTAATCCGGGTGAAAAATATCAAAACACTCTTCATAACATAGGTTTTTTAATTCTGGATGATTTTATTGAAGATAAATTGAGCCAAACTTTTCAAAATAACAAAAAATTTAATCTGGCTTTACTTGAAACAAACTTTAAGAAAAAAAACCTTCTATTACTTAAGCCCTTAGGCTTTATGAATAAAAGCGGAGAGGTTATAAAAAAATACTTACAATACAAAAACCTTTTAGATCAAAAAACAATAGAAAAATTAATTATAATCCATGACGATAGCGATCAAGCTCAGGGAAATTTAAAAATTATTAAAAACCAAGGATCCGGCGGTCATAACGGAGTAAGAAATATTCAACAAAATTTAGCCTCTAAAAATTTTACCAGAATGAAAATCGGCATCAGACCCAAAAACAATCAATCTAAATCCGAAACTTTTGTTTTAAATAAAATTAAAAAATCGAATTTTTATCAAACATTTAAAAAGGCCGAGAGAGCTTTGGAATGCTTGATTGAAAAAAAGCTAGAAATTTGCCAGACTTTATACAATAAAAAAGCCGACTAAAATCGTCCACGAGCCTTAGAAAAATCTAAATTTAACCAAAAAAACAAGGTAAAGGAGGGGATTCCTTGTCTTTGGAGCTCGTGAACGAATTTAATCGGCATTTTTTTTCAATTTTTTAAATTAACATAACTTGACCATTTTGTCAATAGAAAAAATTTCCTATTTAATCTTGCTTTTACTCCCCCTTTATCTAATAAAATTACCGATTTCAGATATTGGATCCATAAATTTATTGGATGTTTTTTTGTTATTTCACTTGGGCGTTTTTATTATATTGATTTTTTTTAAAAAAATAAAATTGGTGGAAATCAAAGGCTTTTTTGTTAATAATTTTCTGGCAATATTTGGTTTGTTTTTAATAATTTTAGGTTTAATTTTAAGCTTTTTAGAAAACCAAAATCCTTCCAATTGGGCCGATCAACTGGGAATCATTAAAAGCTTTTATTTATTACCGATTTTATTTAGCTCAATAAGCGCCTATTTGGTAAAAATAGAAATCATTAAAAAAAGACGGTTGATTTCAACCGTATTTTTTTCCAGCTGCTTAGTGGCTTTTATTGGTTTTTTTTATTTGATCTTTAATAAACTCACTTTTGATTCAAGGCTTTCTGCCATATTCAATTCTCCCAATTATTTAGCTATGTATTTGGCTGTAGGAATGATAATTATCTGGTGGATAATCTTATTTTCCCAAAAAATAAATAAAAACAAAAAAACAGTTTTTCAAATACTGTTTTTGTTGTTTTTCATTTTGCTAATTTTTACCAAGTCAGCCGGAGCTGTAACAGCGGTCCTAATTTGTTTGGGTTTACTTTATTTAACGAAAAAATCTTTAATTGAAAAATCCGAGAAAATATTGCTTCTTTGCTTAAACTTTTTTATCGCTTTAAATGTTTTTTTTATGCTCCTTTTTTGCTTCATTCTTCCCGGAACTTTGAAAAAAATGTCTTATTCGGCTTTTGAAAATAGAGGTTCTCTTGATTCACGACTGGTAATCTATCAAGTGAATGGAAAAATTTTGCAAGACCACTTTTTTTGGGGAATTGGAGCCGGCAATTTTCAAGAAGTTTATTTAAATTATCAACAAAATTTCCCACCCTATCCTCAATGGGCAGTTCCCCATCCTCACAATCTTTTCTTGAGCTTTTGGCTTGAAGCGGGGGCTAGCGGACTAATCGGCTTGATTCTAATATTTTTTCAGTTAAGCCGAAATATAAAATCAAGCCGGTTAAAAAAAATCGATTTTATTCCTTCTATTCTTATAATTTATTTTTTAATTCACGGTCTGATTGATTCGACTTTTTGGAAAAACGATTTAGCAATAATTTTTTGGTTAATGGTTTTTTTATCCTTTAAATTTAAAAATCATAAACATTCTTATTTTAAAAAGTGAATTTGCATTAATGAAGCTTTGAAAAACAAATCAACTACTGCGATTTTTCAAAAAAACAGATATTCTGTTAAACTTAAAAAATAATCTTAATTTAAGATTTGTTTAAAAAATTAATTAAAAATTATGAAAACCATAAAGCTAAACGATAATAATGATATTCCTGCCCTAGGATTTGGCACTTGGCAACTAAGTGGACAAACCTGTATAGACTCCGTCGAAACCGCTCTTGAAACAGGCTATCGCCAAATTGACACCGCGGAAATGTACGAAAACCAAAAAGAGATCGGCCAGGCAATCAAAAAAAGCGGCCTAAACAGACAGGAGATTTTTATTACTTCCAAGGTCTGGTTTACGAATCTGTCGTACAAAGAGGTTATCAAAGCCTGCGATAAAACCATTCAAGAACTGCAAACAGATTATGTTGATCTTTATCTTATTCATTGGCCCAATCCTGAAATTCCCTTAAAAGAAACTCTGCAAGCTATGAAAGAATTAAAAGATAAGGGACAAATTAAGTCAATCGGGGTTTCCAATTTTACGATAAATCATCTTAAAGAAGCTTTGGAAACAGGGATTAAAATTTCCAATAATCAAGTTGAATTTCATCCCAGCCTAAATCAAAAAGAGCTTAAAAAATTCTGTGATCAAAATCAAATTATTTTAACCGCTTATTCGCCTATCGCTCAAGGTCAAGACTTGGATTTAAAACAAATTCAAGAAATCTCGGACAAATATAACAGAAGCGCTTCTCAAATAATTTTAAATTGGTTGATTTCAAAAAACATTGTAGCTATCCCCCGTTCCCAAAATCCCTACCATATAAAGGACAATTTTAAAACCCTGGAATTTGATTTGGAAAAAGACGATATCGAAAAAATCGATTCTCTAAACCAAAACAACCGGCTCATAAATCCGAGTTTTGCCGATTTTAATAATTAAAACCTGCTAAAATTAAAAGTTTATTTATCTATAATTTTTAAAAAAACAAAAATGAAATTCAACGCTTTTTTCTTAATTTTAATGTTTCTATTATTATTAAATGTTAATTTTTCCAAAGCTCAAGAATATGAATATGAAATTTCCAACGGAGAAATTCTAAAATATTTTAATCAATCCACCAAAAGAAACACCCTGGCCAAAATAGATGAGCATCATTTTCTAAATGTCTTTTACGATCAAAGTACAGGACATGTCTGGGCAATGATTTTAAAAACAAATACCACGACTGGAAAAATTACAGGTAGCTCTCTGGTTGAAATAGATTCGACAGATTTTTCCGGTTTAAGCAATGTAGATATAAGAGCCAATAATATCTCTGGTAATTATTTTTTGATAACTTACCGGCAAGCGGGCGGGCCAAGAGCGGTAATTTTAGACATTGATTTAGACTCAAAAACTATTTCAAAAGGAGCTAATCAGGTTCTATCGGATAGTTGGGGGCTTTACGATTTTCAAGATACTGTGAAGATTCAAGATAATTATTTTTTAACTATTTATCAAGGAGCCAACTGGAACGGTTTTGGAAAAATTTTACAAATCGATGTGGGTTCAGACACCATAACTGAAGTTAGTACAGTGAACTTGGGGACACATAGCAAAGAAAATTGTCTGCTTTCAATCGATGGTCAATATTTTTTAAATATAAGCAACAGATCAAGCAACGGGGGCGGTAGAATATTAACTGTAAATGAGGCGGGGGGTACAATCACTCAAGGCTCCTGGCAGATTTTTGAGTCCGGCTTTTTCTGGTACAGCGCGGCGGAAAAAATAGACGATACCCATTATTTGGTGAGTTATACGGGGGTTGATTCAAAGGGCTGGGCAGCTTTATTAGAAGTTGACACGGGTTCGGATTCAGTAGCTTTGAAAAATAAATTCGAATTTGATGAGGAAAAAGGTTTTGATAATTCTTTAGTTAAAATTAATAAAGATTATATTTTAAGCGTTTTTTTGGGAGATGATAATAAAGGCTGGGGCACAGTTTTGAGGGTAGATACCAATTCTGACACAATTGCCAAAGCCTCGCAAAATTATATGTTTGATCAAGACTTAAGAACTGAAAGCGTAAGTTCTATCCAAATAGACGAAAATCATTATCTGGTAAGTTACAGAGGGGTAGATAATACTGGCAGAGCGATAATTTTGGGTTTAAACATAGAACCGCCAGTTACTCAATTTGAAAAAACCCCTTCTCCTATTACTATAGAGGAGCAAGCTAATTTCATTTTAATTAAAGACGAAAATGTAGTTTCCTATAAATACAGAATAAACGGGGGAGATTACAGCAATGCTATTGCGGTTTCCACACCAATAAATCTACAGGGCCTGGGATTGGGAGATCATACAATTGAAGTTATAGGAGTGAATGGATATGGAATTTGGCAAAAAAACCCCACTCAATATAACTGGCAAGTTGTAGAACATCTTCCGGTGCACAAGGAAGAAGCTTCCCCCGCTCCTTCTCCAACCCCTTCTCCAACCCCAACTCCCGAAACCATAGAAATCTCCGGCACTCTTTATCGATCCACTCACATCAATGACGACACCAAAAGAGGATTTAAAAAAGAAGACCAAAGGCAAATTTGCGCTTTCACAGAAGCCGGCACCGAAAAAGATTGCGACAAAACCAACAATAAAGGAAAATTTAATCTGGACAATTTAAAACCGGGACACACTTATTATTTAATTTCTTCCAGTAAAAGACCGGTTCCCAAATCTTACTTTTTAAAAAGATTTTCTTATTACAAAAAGAAATATCAAAAAACTTTCGGAAAAGACTGGATTAAAAAATTCAAAGACGGTTATCGAATTAAAAAAGCCAAACATTCCGGTTATCCTTATTTGGTAAAATATTACAGAAAGTATAAAGCCAAAAAAC
>WJJL01000015.1 GCA_014729725.1 Candidatus Moraniibacteriota bacterium
TAAATAATGCCAATTGTCTTTTTTTCCTGGAATAATCTAAACTAATAGGGCTATCCATAATAAAACATTAATTTTTTGCTAAATTTCTGGTGACTTCGTAATAAGTAATTTTGGTAGGGTCCACTTCAATCATGTTTAGCTGATCCAGATTTTCTTTTATTCTATTGGTTGATCTTAGTTTAGCGGCTTCCAGCTCCAGTTCTTGTCTTTCCTTTTCCAGTTCCTCGATTCGTTGATCGTATTTTTTAACCTCGAAACCGTAAGTTGCTGTCCTGTTGGTCTGCATTAAATAAACTAAAGAAAGGGCGAAAATAATTATAATAGTTACATAGCCGGCAAAAGTTACTCCAAATTTAAACCTGGGTTTTACCATTCCTTTTCTAAAACCCTTTTTATTTCTCCCGTATTTATTGATTTCTATTACCCTTCCCATTTGTGTTTATTTATAATTTAAATTTTCTGAGCTATTCTTAATTTGGCACTTCTGGATTTTGGATTTTTAAATATTTCAGCTTTGGCGGGACGAATCGGTTTTTTGGTAATAATTTTCAAACTAGGTTTATGCGAACAGTTACAAATCATTTCATCTTCACTGCAAATACATTTTTTAGCTTGTCTTTGAAAATATTTTTTTACTATTCTGTCTTCCAGGGAATGAAAGGTTATTACACAAATTCTGCCTTTTGTTTTTAAATGTTTTTCAAACTTATTTAAAAAAATTTTTAAATTTTCAATTTCCTGATTTACCGCGATTCTAAGAGCCATAAAAACTTTAGTTGCAGGATGAATTTTTTTTCTGTTAAATTCTTTAAAATTACAGCTTTCCACTATTTTTTTTAATTGACCCGTATTCTGAAATTCTTGAACCTTTCTTTGCCGGATGATTTTTTCGACAATTTCTTTAAAATTTCTAATTTCCCCATATTCTCTAAATATTGCTTGTAATTGCTTTTTACTAAAATTATTTAAAATAAAAGCCGCATTAATCCTGTTATTATTTTGAGTTTTATCAAGCACCATCGAAAGAAACCCGTTTTCCTGAAAGCTTAGCCCTTCCACCGTGTCCAGCTGTCGACTGGAAAAACCCAAATCCAATAAAAATCCGTCTACCTTTTTGATTTTGAGATCTCTTAAAATCAAATCAATATCTTTAAAATTCGCCCAAACTGTTTTTACATTTTTAATGTTTAGTTTTTCAAATCTTTTTATATTTTGCCTGTCATAATCTAAAGCAATTACCAAGCCCTTTTTACCCATTCGTTGAGCGATTTGCCTACAATGACCGCCATCCCCTAAAGTACAGTCTACAATCACTCCATTTTTCTTAAGCCTTAGGTTTTCAATAACCGGTTTTAAAAGTACCGGCTGATGTTTTCTCATAAAAAATGGATTTAAAAAATCACAAAATCATTTTTGGGGAAAAACATTTAAACTTATCAAAACTTTTTAATTCTTTCAAATTTTAAAATTATTCTGTTTTTAAGCTTTCTTTATTCTTAAAAGATAAAAAAAGCCTAAACCTAGAAAAACTCCCCCTAGTTGGCCTTTTAAAAAACTGAAACAACGGCAAGTTAATTGGTCGTTTTATCCTTATTTAAAAGAATAAACTTCAATTAAACAGCGTTTGTTAAATTTTATTTTTGATTTGCTTTTTGAAATTTTTATTAAAAAAATTCTTAAAATATTCCCAACTCCCCCAATTTTTCAGCCACCTTAGTGGAATCTTTTTCGGCTTTTGCTTTATATTTATTCCAATTGGTCTTTTCCCAAATTTCGATTCTGTTGAACAAACCATTAACAATAGTGTCTTTCTTGAGTTTGGCGTAATCTTTTAGATATTGAGGGACTAAAATTCTTCCCAGCCTGTCAAGACTAACCTCACTGGCTCCGGATAACATCAGCCTTACAAAACTTCTGGCTCCTCCTTCACCGATAGACATATTACCCAGTTTTTGCGCAATCTCTTCCCAGCTTTTTGTTGGATAAAGCTGCAAGGACTCGTCCAGACCTCTTGTAATAACCGCCTTTTTGCCCAGTTGATCTCTAAACTTGGCCGGAATCGCCAGTCTATTTTTACTATCCAAGGTATGGCTGTGTTCTCCGATAAACATTTATTTTAATTATCCACTTAATTCCACTTTTTAACACGCAAACCCATTTTAAACCACAAAAATTTTATTGTCAAATATTTGTTTTTAAAATTAATTTTTAAATGATAAAAACACCCTTAAAACATTGATTGAATTTTATTTTTAGAAAATATTAGCGAATAGAAAATCTCAGCAAATTTACTTTTTTTCAGGAAACTGTTTAAAATTTAAATCTCATAATTTTTTAATCTTTTTTTTAATGAAACTTTAAAAAAACAATTTAAAATATTAACCAATAAGGCGATTTATTGAATTGCCAAATAAATTCTTTCTCTTGTGAGTAATATTTATCAACTAAGTTTTATAAGTTTTAATTTCGTAATTTACATTAAATATTTTTTTATTCTTATCCCCAGCAGACAGTAAGGGGAAAGATATAAATCCCAAGCAATTAAAAAAGCCATAAATTAAATAAAAATTAATTTATTTATAATAAGTAGTTTCAATTATTTTTTTATTCCAAAATGAAAAAAATTAAAAAAATTTTTGATTTTTTTTACAATTTAATTTATCCGATCAAGTGTTTCGATTGTAAAAAAAATCATTATTATTTTTGCCCCGATTGTTTAAAAATCATTCCTAATTATTTGAATAATCGCTGTTTATTTTGCGGAGTTCAGAGTTTAGAAAGTGGAGATTTGTGTATTAAATGCAAAAAACTGTACCATTTAAATAATATTCAAATATTTACTTATTACGATCAAGAAATAATCAAAAAATTAATTTATGAAATGAAATATAACAGTGTTTTTTTAATAGCAAGAGACATCGGGATTATTCTTGCCAAAAAATTCAAAAGTTTATTTTATAAAAAAAATTGTTTACTAGTGCCGGTTCCGATGCATAAAGCCAAAATTAAGAAAAGAGGGTTTAACCAGACCTATCTAATAGCCCAGTCCATAAGCAGATACCATAAAATACCAATTTGTAATGATTTAATTATAAAAACAAAAAACACTTTACCCCAAATGAGTCAAAGAAATTTTCTAAAAAGACAAGATAATTTAAAAAACGCTTTTAGTTTGAATAAGGAAAAGATTCAAGATAGCAAGAACAAAAAAATCATTCTTATTGACGATGTTTTTACTACCGGAACTACGATAAAAAGTTGCGCTGAAATTTTAAATAATTATGGATTTAAAAACCTTAACGCCTTAATTTTTGCCAGAAAATCCAAAAAATACTAATGGAACCGTCAATAAAGTGGGATTTAATTTGGAAAAACAAAACAACTGCTGCAATTTTTATTTACTTGACTAAATAACCATACCCGCAACTTCTCATTCCGGCCGCATTTCCTTCATCTGTATCAATATGACAAGTCAGTTTATAATCTTTATTTACCCGGACTTTTATTTGATCAAAAACCAACCTCCTCTTGGTGTCCAGTCCGGCTTGAACCTTAATAATTTGACCATCTTTTAAATTCATAGTTTTAGCGGTATCGGGATCAACATGTAAATGTCTTCTGGCGATAATCATCCCCTCCTTTTTAGCCACTCTTTCCTTTGGCCCGATAATCTCAAAACCGGGAGAATTTTTAATATTGCCACTGGTTCTAATCGGTGGTTTGGCTTTAATCTTCCAGGCTTCGGTTAAGGAAATTTCCAATTGGGTTTTTTCTCTTTGTGGTCCTACCACCCTGACTTCTTTAAGTGCTCTTTCCTGTCGCTGTTTATCAATAAAAATAATATCAACGGTTTCTTTTGCCGCAAACATACCAGGTTGAGAAAGCTCTTTACATACTTTTAATTCATACCCTTTGCCAAAAAGTTTTTCAATGTCCTCTTGGCATAAATGGATATGTCGGGCCGATATTTCTAAAGGAATTTTTTTCATAATACTTGAACTTAATGATTAAAATAAATATTAATTTTTTGAATTATAAAATTAAGGGTTGTTTTTAAAATAATTATTATTAATTAACTTGGGTTTTTTAAGATCAATCAAAAATCATCTTTTTCCAGCTTGCTTTATAATTCTTAAACCAACTGTTGAATATTCTTAGACTGACTTTTCGATCTTTTTGAATTAATCTTCTTTTTTTTAATAATAATCTAAAATTCTTGATAATTTCAAACCAAGAAAAAATGACTATTTTAAACAATCCAGCGGTTTTGGCTGATTTTTTAAGCTGGGCTGAAGGACCCCTGCCGATTATTGCGCTAATTAACAAAAACAGATATCGAAAAGGCATAATTGCAAAACCCAACAATAAAAAAGGTAGCGGAAAATTTTTAATTAAAACATAATATTGGTTTCTATGAACATGAAAACTTTTAAAAGGCGAAAAAGAAACCCCGGTTGCCGAATGAAGATGATAGCCGATAGCCTTAGGTACAAAAAAAGCCTCATAACCTTTAAGCCGACTTCTGTAATTCAAATCTAAATCCTCGTAATAAGCGAAAAAATCGTTATCGAAAAAATTATCAAAACCTTTGGGATCCTTAAATTTCGTATCCAGCAGCATTTTTTTGGTGTAAAGAGCAGCAGCAGCGCAACTACCAAAAGTGTCCGATTTTTTATCAAACTGTCCTTTATCCAAATTTTTAAAACCTCTTTCCATCCCGCTGCCATCTCTTTGAATCACTGTGCCGGTTGTATTTAAGAGCCTGGGATTTTCCCAAAAGTATAGCTTGGCCGCCAAAACTCCTAATTTGACATTTTTTGCCTTATAACTTTCCGCCGCTTTTATCATTTCCTCTAAATATCTGGGATCCAATTCAATATCGTTATTTAAAGGCAAGATATATTTCAATTGATTTTTGAATTGATCTTTCTCTAGGGCCTTTTTTATTCCTATATTGTTAGCTTTGGCAAAACCGGTATTTTTTGATAAAGCTTTCAAATTCACCTTGGGAAATTTTTTTTTAACATAAGAAACGCTACTGTCCCTGGATCCATTATCAACCACGAATACCTCAAAATCCTGAAAAGTTTGATTTTTCAGAGAAATTAAACATTTTTTGAGTAACTCTCTTTTGTTGTAATTGGCAATGATTATAGCCGCTTTCATAAAAAATATTTAAGTTTTATCGCTTAATTAATGGTTAAAGATGGTTGGGTTAAAGGTGAAATCCGCCACCGGCTCCAAACTTCAGCTATCTTGAATTATGTAAAAATTAATCATCGTTGTTTAAATCTTTATAAATTTTCAAATATTTGAAAGCTATATTTTCCCATTGAAAATTTTGTTCATATCTTTTTCTGGCCCTTTTTTGCATTTTTTTTAACAAATCTTTGTTGTTTATTAATTTCTCCAAAGCATTTTTAATTTGATCGATAGCTTTCCTTTTGACTAAAATAGAGTTTTTTTCATCAATTATTTCTTTTAGGGCACTGTTTTTAACAGAAATTAAAGCGCAACTGGCACTCATAGCTTCCAATAAAACCATCCCCTGACTTTCTCTTTGGGATAAAAATACAAAAATTTTTGACTTATTGAAAATTTCTTTATATTCGGCCTTATTTCGATCCAGCCAGCCTAAAAAAAATATCGATTCTTCTTTTGAGGCAATTGAAATCAGTTTTTCTTGATAATGCCCATCCCCGACAATAAATAATCGCCAGTCTTTTTTGTTTGGAATTTTTTTAAAAGCTTCAATTAAATATTGAACCCCCTTTCTCTTAACCAATCTTGAACTGGTTAAAATGATATTTTGTTTTTTAATTTTATCTTTTGCAATATCAATTAGTCCGTTAGCAATTACTACAATGTTTTTATAATAACCAATATTTTTTTTAATTAAATCAGCCAGATATACTGAAGGGGCAATGATTTTTCTACTATTTTTAGCTATTTGTCTTAAAAAAAATTTACTGAATTTATGAATTAATTTAAATCTTTCGTTGTTATAACCCGGCACATCGCTCCCATGAGCCGAGATCACATAATCTAAATTTAAAATTTTTTTATTAGTTAGAGCAATAATTCCCGTGGGAAGGAAAAAATGGCAATGACAAAAAACATACCTATTTTTTCTTATTAGTTGAAAACTCTTTAAAAGCCCTAAAATCAAAAAAATGAACTGTTCAATAAAACGACTGTCGGATTGTTTTTTTCTAAAGCAATTAAGACGAAAAATTTGGATTTTATTATTTAGTTTTTCAAATTTTGCAAGCTTCCCATAACCCATAGTAACAACATCCATCTGAAAATCAGATTTTTTGGAAATTTTTTTGGCAAGTTCATAACTTACGCTACTTGCTCCCCCGCCGATTGGCGGAAATTCAGGGTTCAAAATTAAAATTTTCTTCATTAAAAAATAATTTAGAAATAATCAAAATTTTATTTAGAGAAAATAAAAATCAATAATTTTATCTTAAATCAACAGATCGATGCTGCCCCTTAATCTCAAACTCCCCTTTCAATCAATTATCGCTACTTAAAATCAATTTTAGTAAATTTTTTACTGAAAAGGCAAAAAACCGCCTTGTTGTTGCTCAAATTGTCTTAAACCAAGATAAATAACTTCCTTATCAACAGGACTAACAGCTATTTCTTCTATTGAATAAGGGCTGGAAAAATTCATAGTATCCCAACTATCTCCATAATCATAGCTTCTATAAAAAACCCCTTGAGCAGCGTAATAAATAGTACTAGAATTTTCTCCAGTAATTGCCATGGCTCTTATCGGAATTCCGTTGGCCCCCTCCAAAGTCGGTAATCCTATCCAGTTAAACCCCCCATTAATCGATTTTAAGATACCGGTATCGGTTCCAATGTAAACCGTATCCCCGTGATTGGGATCAGATACAATAGAATAAATATTAAAATTAGAGTTACCGGGTGTAATATTAATAACTTGAGTGGCCCAAGTGTTTTTATCTTGACTTAAATTTTGATCCTGAGTTAAATCAACCTGAATATTGTCTTTATAATTTATTTTATAGATTCCTTTTTGATGTACTCTTATATAAACATTGCGGGTGTCTCCGGAATCTAACACCATTTTTACAACAGGACCATCGATTTCGGCAATATTTCTCCAATTTTTTCCCTGATTTTGAGTTTTGTAAATAATTCCCCTAGTGCTGCCCGCATATAAAACCTCAGGATTGAACGGGTCAATGGTTAAGGCAGGAATAAAAGACCCTCCAGCCGGTTCCAAATAAATTTCTTCCCAGGATTGACCGGCGTCGGTTGATTTTAAAATCTTCCCTCTGTTTTCCAGCATCCCGGCGATATAAATCAAATTATCTTGACGGGGGTCAAGCACTATGGAATAAACATTTTTGGCCTGGCTTATTTGATCCCAAACTTCTCCGGCATTGGTGGTCTTAAAAATCCCGGAATTTTTAGTTCCCACATAGATCTTATTAGGATCCTGCGGATCGATTACAATAGACAATACATCCACAGATCCTAAATTTTTATCTTCATCCACATATTTTACTTTTTGCTCAAAATTTCTTCCCGCATTATTAGATTTATAAATCCCCTTTTGACCGATTTTTGTGGCCACAGAACATCCACAACCACTTAAAGACAATATCGCTAAAAACAAAATTATCTTTTTCATTTTTATTTTTAATAATTAATTTTAATTGTAAATCAATTAATTTTAATTGCAGTTTTTGATCATTCTGCGATAGTCTCTCTAAGATAAATTAAGAACAATCCCTGAACAAGCCCAAAATACTAAATCAAAAAAGCTGTTTCCAGAGCTAATTTAGCGGAGGCGTTGCTGTATTTTATCTTATTTCTAAGGATCAGTAAGCTGTTTAGTAAATTTAAGAATTGTTTCTGGTTCAGATCCGCTTTAAAATCAAAGGAAAAATTTTTAAATTTTTCGCAGTATTTTTTTTCCAGTCCCGCGGTTAACAAAACTATCCATAAATCTAAAACCTCTGCAAATTTTATTATATCATCGCTTTTTTTCTTCAACAAATTTATTTTTTTATAAATCGGCGATGCCAGGAGATCCTTTAAAAAGCTCCATTCCCTCTCTAATTCCCGAACCTTGGCTTTGTTTTTTATAAGCCTTTTAGCGCCTCCAGACTTTCCCCAGCTAAGCAAAACCACTTTTTCGATTTCTTCATCAGAATAACTCGCTTGTCTTAATTGTTTTTTAACAATTCGAGGATCTTTTAATCCGAATTTTACAAGAACGCTTCTGGATCTTATGGTAGGCAGCAGCCTTTTCTCATTTTCGGTTATAAGAAAAAAAATACTGTTTTTTTTTGGTTCCTCAATACTTTTTAAAAGCGCATTTTGAGATTGAAGATTTAATTTTTCGCTTTTTTTTATCAAGCAAATTTTTTTTTGATCTTTTTGGGTTTTTAAATTCATAAAAAAAACCGCCTCTCTAACTTGTTTGATTGATATCTCTTTTTCCCGGATTTTATTTTTCTTAACGATTTTTTGCGGTTTAATTATATAAACATTTCTGGCAATGTCTGATTTTTCAATGTTATTTTTAACAAAAAGATTGGCACATTCCAGCTTGGAACTGCCCTTAGGGCCGCTTAAAATACAACTACCTCCAAATACCCCTTTGTTAAAAATATTTTGAATTTTTTCAAAATTACTAAACATTTTGCTTTAATTTAATCCATTGATTATTTACAAAATCATTAATTTGCTGCCTGAATCTTGAACTGGAAAATTTTTCCACGCTTTTTCTGATTGCTTGAGGGTCGAAATCTTTAAGCTCTTTTTTTAATTTATAAGCTCCTTGAGCTAGCACTTCTCCGGTTTGAGCTTCAAAAAATCTACCAGAAACCCCTTGTTGAACGGTTTCCAAAGCTCCGGCGACTTTAAAAGCCAAAACCGGTTTTCCAAAACTCATAGCCTCCACCGCGGAGATGCCAAAATCCTCATTGGAAGGTTGAATATAAGCCAAACAATTAGCATAATATCTTAAAACCTCTTTTCTTTTTTTAAATCCGAGAAATTTAACATTGGATAAAGCCATTCTTTTGAGATGTTTTTTTTCCGGCCCCTCCCCGATAATTATTAACTTCCAACCTAATTTATTAAAAGCCTCCACCGCTATATCGATTTTTTTGGCTTTGCTTAATCGCGATACTATTAAAAAATAATCTCCTTGCCTAAAAGAATTCAACTTTTCTTTGTTTGGAATTTCCACAGGTGGATAAATCACTTGAGAGTCCCTTCGATAATACTTTTTAATTTTTGCTTGAGTGGCTTTAGAATTGGCAATAAAAAAATCAACTCTATCTGCTGAAACCGCATCCCAAATTCTCAAATAATTAAAAACAAATCTTAAAAAAATATTTCTAATCTTCCCATAACCCAATTCTTCCAAATATTGATGACTATAGTCCCAAACGAAACGCATCGGGCTATGGCAGTAACAAATATTAAGACAATCGGTTTTAGTAATAACGGCTTTAGAAAAGGCTCCGCTGGAACTGATCACTATGTCATAAGCTCTTAAATCAATTGTCTCTGCGCTAACAGCAAAAAAAGGCAAGCAAAATTTCTTGTTTTTTTTAATAAAACCGGGAAATTGTCGCAAAAAAGATTCGTAAACCGGTCCTTTTAAGGATCCGGGGTTAAAATTTTCATTTTTAAGCAAAGTATAAATGGGCGCCTTTGGCCAATTTTTGCTGATTTGAAAAAGGGTCATTTCAGCCCCTCCAATATCAGTTAAATAATCATGAACAATAGCCAAATCATACTTCATTGTTTTTTGTTTAGGCTGATTGAGTTTTGGTGGTATTTAAGATTCTTCCTCCCGGAAGTTCGATTTTTTTCTTGTTAAACTCTTGAATAATCCTTTTGGAAATCTCTCTTTTGATTTTAAGATGAGTACCGGATTTTACTTTAACCCAAATTCTAATAACCGACCCGAATTCATTAATTTCATTAATGCCTACGGGCTTGGGCGCTTCAATGATATCTTTTTTATATTTCTCATCTTTTGCTACTTCTTTACAAACTTTTTCCAAAATTTTATTAACTTTATTAATTTGAGAAACTTTGACCGGCAAATCCATTGTAACTACACGATATTGATTACTATTATTGGTAACAATCTCGATATTGCCGTTAGGGATTATATGACGGGCTCCTTTAGTGGTTTGTAAAACCGTTCGCCTTAAATTCATTTCAATTACTTTGCCTTCAAAATTATCCACTTTTATCCAGTCACCTTGATTAAATTGATTTTCTAAAATTATAAAAACACCGGAAATCAAATCTTTAATTAAGCTCTGAGATCCAAAAGCTACCGCAAAACTAAGCACTCCCGCCCCGGCAATTAAAGGCCTGACATCAATTTGAAAAAAAGATAATATATGAAAAATAATATAAATTAAGATAATAATAAAACCGGTCGCTTCCACTACTCCGGATAAAGTTTTGACTCTTTTTTGAGCGTTTTCAATGTCTTTTTTAAAATCAATAACTCTTGACAAAAAAAGCTTTATTATTAAAGGACTCGCGTATTTAATAGCTAAAAGAACAATCGGGGCAAGGGCGATTACCGCAATCAGCTC
This sequence comes from Candidatus Moraniibacteriota bacterium, assembly GCA_014729725.1. Lineage (GTDB taxonomy): Bacteria > Patescibacteriota > Minisyncoccia > CAIUEV01 > JAHKAQ01 > WJJL01. Next base: position 10,617 of record WJJL01000015.1, read on the forward strand.
GATCAAACTAGAAACGGTATAATCTGTTTTAATAAAAGAAAAATAGTCCAAAATGTTTTCCATAACAATAATTTATGACTAAATTTAATTAAGATCTTTATTTTAACAAAAAATCAGCTTTAAACCCGTATTTATTTAAAACTTATAAAGTTGTGCCGGTGGTCGGATTTGAACCGACACGAACCGAAGTTCACGACATTTTGAGTGTCGCGTGTCTACCAGTTCCACCACACCGGCTTTAATTTGAGGGCTTTTCAATTTCCTCAAACTCCCCTTTTCCCCCGCTTTTTCCTTCTGTTATACGGTACACATCTTTATCGATTTTCGCAAATTCTTTGCTGCTATTATTGTAAGCATTAACCGTGGTTGAAAGATGATTTCCAACTTTATTAAAATGAACTTCATAATTTTTTAAATGCCTGTCCAGTTTTTCAATATTTTTTTTAAAAACATCTATGGATTCTTTCATTCTAATGGCGCTTAAGCCATGTAAAACGGTTTGTAAATAAGCATAAAAAGAAGTGGGTGATACCGGGATAACATTTTTTTTATAAGCGTATTCGATCAAATCAAAAGATGTTTCCTTTAGGGCGCCGATTTGGGCGCTTAACATATCGTAATAAACCGCTTCCGAAGGAATAAACATAAAGGCAAAATCAAAAGTGTCTTCTTTTTGACGGATATATTTGGAAGTTTCATCAATTCTTTTTTTAATTCCGGCAACCAATTCTTTTTTATAAGCTTTTTTTCTTTGGCTGTCTTTTTCCTCGATCATGCGGTTGTAGCTTTCCATGGAAAATTTAGAGTCAATAGGAAGAATTTTATTGTTATAATAAATCACCGCATCAACTATGTCTCCATTTTGGAATTTATATTGGAGTTTATATTGATTGGGTTGAAAAACATTTTTTAGCATAGTTTCCAAAAAATATTCTCCTACTATGCCTCTTTGCTTGGGACTTTTTAAAATATTTTCCAAACTTTGAAGCTGCCCGGCAAAACCGGCTATCTTTCGATTGGTTTCTTCAAATCTGGAAATTTTATTTGAAGTTTCTTTAATTAAATTCCGACTTTCTCGGAATTGATCTTCTATTACTTTGGAGGATCTGGTTATTCCCCTATCCAACATTTCGTCCATTTTGTCAAGTCTGTTTTGAATCTCGCTGCGGCTCTTTCCGGAAAAATCCTGAATTTCTTTTCTTAAATCCGACATCAAAGAAAAAACAACCTGTTGATCTTTGTCCGTGCTCTGTTTATGATTAAGCCGGTTTATTTTTTGGCTTATTAAAAAATACAAAACCAAAAAACCAAGAATGATTAAAATTATAAAAAATAAAGTTTCCATTTTATTTTTATGATTTATGCTGCTTACTAGATATTCAGGAAATTTTAACTTGCTTTAATTTTTTCTTCAAATATTTAACCCTTTTGTTTAAATATTCAATTCTGTTTTTAATTTCCATTATTTCCCCTTTATGTTGATTCAACTCAAATTGATCCCTTTTTAATTTAATCTTTAGTCTTTTGACCCGGGCGCTTAAGTCCGCTATTTCATTTTGGTTTTCTTGAATGGATTTTTCCTCAAAGCGAATTTTGGTTTGCAGTTCCTGACTTCTTGTTCGTTTTTGCTCTAATTCATCCAAAACATTATCCAGCTCGCTTTGAAAATTTCTGATCAAATTTTCTCTTTCTACTCTTTTTTCTCTTCTTTCTTTATTTTTTTCATCCTGTTTTGAATAATCAGGCATATTAAAAATTTAATTTTCTCTTAAAAATTGTCTTAGTTTCTCAAACTTATCACCCCTTAATTTAAACCCTCCTTTTAATTTGATTTTACTTATTTTTCCGTTGTTTTCCCTGACTTTTAAAATCAATTTTCCGGACCCTTTGTCTAAATTTTGGATGATTTGTTTTAATTTTGGGCTGTTATGATGCCTTTGATTATAATGGATTTCAAACTCATCCAAAGACTTTTTATTAAGTTCAGATAAGCCTTCGGCACTTGGATTTGCGGAATTTGGGATAGTTTTGTTGGCTTTATTTTTTTTTACAGACTTACTTACATTTAATAACATATCTTTGGTTATTAAACCAGCCTTATCACATAAAAGCTTTAAATTCCCGTCTTTATCATTTAGTTTTCCTTTTGCCCAAATAATTTTATCTTCGGCAAAAAACTCACTGTATTTGGAAAAAATTTTGGGAAAAACCACCAATTCCAGTTTAGCGCCCAAATCTTCCAGTTCGGCAAAAACCATTTCCTGATTATTGCGGGTAAAAATTTTTTTGGTTTTGGTAATAATTCCTCCGATCTCTACAGATTCTTGTTGCTTGTTGTAGCTATTGGAGAAAGAATGACCACTTTGATCCTGGCTTTGATCAACTTTATAATTTTGCTGTAACTCCCTAATAGAGCTTACCTTATTTAGCAAAAAATTCTCATATTCCTTTAAGGGATTGTTGGTTAAAAAAATTCCCAAAAGTTCTTTTTCCCACATCATTTTTTGCTTTTGGTCAAATTTGGAAGAGCTTTTTAATTCCAATCCCACTGTTTCCAAAGCTTGCTTATCTTGAGAAGAAAAATCAAATAAGGATTTTTGTCCTCTTTTTTTAATTTCTCTTGACTCTCTGGCAAATTTTAAAATTGTATCCACATTATCCAAAACTTCCTCCTGAGTAGCTATTTCGAATAAAGCCCCGGCTTTGGCTAAGCTTTCCAGAGATTTTTTATTTAAATCCTTATCATCGACTCTGGTTACAAAATCGGCAATGGATTTGAATTTGCCGCCTTTCTTTCGCTCTTTAATAATAGCTTTGGCAATATGATCTCCTACATTTTTAACTGCGTTTAAGCCGTATCTTATAAAAGCTTGCTTACCTTCTCCAATAGCGGCGAATCTGGTAAAGCTTTCATTAATGTTGGGAGGTAAAACTTTAATCCCCATTTTTTTACATTCGTCGATTTCAATGGATATCCTATCGGTATTCCCCTCTTCGCTGGATAAAAGCGCAGCCATAAACTCTACCGGATAATGAGCTTTAAAGTAAGCGGTTTGATAACCGATCATGGCATAACAGGCACTATGAGCCCAGTTAAAACCATAGCCGGCAAAAGGTTTAATGAAATCCCAGATTTTTTCCGCGGTTTTTCCTTTAATTTTATTTTTAATGCAACCTAAAATAAATTTATCCCTTTGCTCATCCATAAGCTTTTTGATTTTTTTGCCCATGGCTTTTCTGAGATAATCGGCTTCCCCGGCGGTAAAACCGGCCAATTGTTTGGCGATTTCCATCACCTGCTCTTGAACCACAATAATTCCATAAGTTTTTTCCAAAATCGGTTTTAATTTAGGGTGAAGATAGGTGATTTCCCTTTTACCGTGCTTTCCAGCGATATAATCCGGAATCCAATCCATAGGTCCGGGCCGGTACAAAGCCACCATATCAATCAGATCCTGAAAACGACTGGGCTGCAATTCTTTTAAGTAGCGTTTAAAACCGGCGGATTCAAATTGAAAAACACCGGTTGTTTCTCCTTTGGCGAATAAATCAAGGGTTTTTTTATCGTCAAGAGTAATTTCATCCAAATTAAAATCCTTCCCATGCTTGGCTCTTATAATATCGATTACATTTTGTAAAATCGTCAGATTCTTAAGTCCTAAAAAATCCATCTTCAAAAGCCCCAAAGATTCGATGGCCTTTCCTTCATATTGAGTGACTACGCCTTCTTGATTTTCACTTCGCAAATTTCTTTGAAGCGGAACATAATCGGTAAGAGAATCTTTGGTGATAACCACCCCACAAGCATGAGTGGAGGCGTGTCTGGCCACTCCTTCCAATTTTTGAGCCATATCGATTATTTTTTTAACTCCTTCATCACTATCATACATTGACTTTAGTTCTGCGGATTTTTCCAAAGCTTCAGTCAATTTAGTAAAAGCCGGAATCTCTTTAGCGATTTTATCGCAAAAATCATAAGGGTAATCCAGGGCCCGACCTGCGTCTCTTACCGCATTTCTAGCGGCCATTGTACCGAAAGTTATGATTTGAGCTACTTTGTCTTTGCCATATTTAGAAGCCACATATTCAATCACTTCGTCTCTTCGATTATCTGCAAAGTCAATATCAATATCCGGCATACTGATTCGCTCCGGATTTAAAAACCTTTCAAACAAAAGTTCGTATTTTATAGGATCAATATTGGTGATCTTGGTAAGATAAGATACAATACTGCCGGCCGCAGAACCTCTTCCCGGCCCCACAACGATTTTATTTTTCTTGGCCCAGTTTACAAAGTCGGCCACAATTAAAAAATAAGAAGCATATCCCATTTTTTTAATAATTGAAAGCTCAAAATCCAGTCTTTTGTAAACTTTTTTATCCGGATTTTTGCCGTATCTTTTGGCAATGCCTTTTTTGCATAATTTTCTTAAATATTCATTTTCATCCTGATCTCCCGGGATCTTAAAATACGGTAAAATAATTTGACCCATTTTGGGATAAAAATTGCATTTTTCTGCGATTTTAACAGTATTTTCCAAAGCTTGAGGTGTGTCTTTAAAGGTTTCTTGCATTTCTTGAGGGGACTTTAAATACAAATCAAAATCGGTCATTTTTAACCGATTGTTATCGTTTACCTTTTTATTTTGCTGAATACATAAAAGCGCGTCTTGCACTTTTTTATCGGTTTTTTTTACATAATGAACATCACAAGTTGCAATTAGGGGCGCTTGAGTTTCTTTTGATAATTCGATCAAGGCTTGATTGATTTTCTTTTGGCGGCTGGAATTTTGATGATATTCCAGTTCCAAATAAAAATTATCTTTGCCAAAAATTTTCTGATATTGCTTAACCAAATTAAAGGCTTTTTGGGAATCGGTGGATAAAACCGAGGAAGGAATTTCACCGGCCATACAAGCGCTGCTGGCAATTAAACCTTTACTGTGTTTTTTCAGTAAATCCCTGTCAATTCTGGGTTTGTAATAAAAACCTTCCAGATGTCCTTTGCTTACCAATTTTATTAAATTCTTATAACCGATTTCGTTTTTAGCCAAAAGTACAAGATGGTATCTTTTTTCATCCACTTTGGTTCTTTTATTTTTCATGCCATTGCTGGCCAAATAAACTTCGCACCCTATGATAGGCTTTATCCCGTACTCCTTTGCCTTTTGAAAAAATTCAATAGCCCCGTACATTACACCGTGATCCGTAAGCGCCAAAGCGTTCATTCCCAATTTCTTAGCCTGAGCCAACAAATCATCGACTTTACCGAGTCCGTCCAACAAAGAATAATGAGAATGAACATGCAAATGCACAAAACCGGATTTTTTACTGTTATTTTTTTTAATTTTTTTTGCCATATTTCCTAACAATTAATAAATTTTCTTTTAAAAAGCAATCCCCATTCCCAAAAAAACCAGCAAGCAGAATCTTTAAACTTAAAAATCTTGTTTTTTAGAGTCAACAAGCAACCCTATTTTTTTTCACAAATTTGATTAAATTTACAAAACTTACACTGTCTTAGATTTTGAGTACCCTCAAATTCTAGATTTTTGATTTTTTCAATCACCTGACGCAAGGTTTCTTTTAATAATTCTATATCATCTTTGGAAATTTTAAACCCCTCTTTTTTGAATTGACCTTGCTTTTCCATTACAAAATCAATCTGGGCCTCCCCTACCTGATAGGGAAAATCTTTATCCAAAATCGACAAAAATTTGTAAAAAACCAGCTGTCGAAAAATATCGCCATTGGAATTTTTGGTTTTACCCAAAATTTCATTTCTGGATACCGGTTTTTTGGTCTTATAATCCACCACCCGAACATAAGGCTTTTGATTTTTAATTTCTTTTTTCTCTTTTGGCTTTAACTCTTCAATTTTATCCAATTTACCGGACAAATTAACATCTTCAAAAATCACTTTGCCTAAATTTGCTTCCAGTCTAAGCGGTTTTTGAAAACAGTTTTTATAAAAATCAAAATATTTATCCAAATTAAATCCGCCCACTTCCAAGGCATGATCAAAATCGTCTTTTGTCATTACCTGACTTTTTAAGCTTTCCTCAAAAGAATCCAATAAAAGCTGTTTGTCTAATTGACCGGTTTTTTTAAATTTTTCGAAAAAATTTTCCAAAGCTTTATGAACCGCGGTTCCCAAAGCCGCGGTTTTATCTTTAGCCATGGGAATTAAAAACAATTTTTCAAATTTAAATTTTTTGGGACAATTCAAATATAAATTCAAGCTGGTGGGGCTTAAACTTAAATTTTTAATTCTTTTTTGCAAAAATTCCCGCTGCTGCTTTTGCCAATTATCCTTGGTTTTTTTAACCTTTTTAAATTTATTTTTTAAAACCTTTTTAATCTGGTCGCGATATTTTTTAGTTGCCATCTTTTTAATCAAAGCTTGATCCATTTCTTCCAAAAACCGCGATTTGGGCTTTTCCCGACTTTGGCCTAAAACTTCATAGTTTTCGGAATAGCTTAAAAATAAATAATTCTTGGCTCTGGTTAGGGCCACGAAAAATAACCTTCTTTCGTCGTCTTGTTTTTGGTCTTTGTCAGCCTTTTCTAAATTTTTCAATTCTTTAAAATAAAGTTTTAAAGGAAATTTTATTTTATCCCAGACTTTTCTGCCGTCCCAATTTCCTCGATACAAATGAGGGAGAAAAACCGCCTCAAACTCCAGACCTTTGGCTTGATGAGCGGTTAGGACTTTTATGTCATTGGTGGAGGAAAAAATTTCTTTTTCTTGGATTTTAATATTTTCGGCCTCCATTAAATCGGTATCGGTAATTAAATCTTTGAGCATATAATTGGGATTTTCCCGACTTTGATTTTTAACAAAATTAAACAAGGAAGAGATAGCGTTTAAATTGGAAATATCATTAGAATCAAAAGTTTTTTTTAAAAACCCGGATTCATTTAACACCTCTTCAAATAAAAGCAAAGCCGGGGTTGAGGCGCTTTTCTTGTGCCATTTTAAAATATTTTGAAAAAACTTTTTTATTTTAGAAAAATCTTTAAAATTGGATTGAATTGATTTTTTGCGATTTTGTGATTTGTTGATAAGTTCAAAATAATAATCAAGATAATGAATTTGTTTTTGACCACACAGATAAACAAAGGTGAAAAAATCTTTATTTTTAATTTCAAAAACCTCCAGACTCATTACAAAAAAACCAAGATGATCGCTTTTGGGTTTTTGGATAAATTTTAAAAAATTCATAAATTCAATAATAATGGGTTTTTTTAAAATCGATTGATTGCTTATAATTTCAACATCAATACCGCTTTTTATTAAAAAACCGGAAACTTCCTCGACCTGTTGATTGGTCCTGCAAATTACCGCGATGTCTGTATTTTTTATTCCTTTTTGATTTAATTGTTTGATTTTTTGAGCGATAAAAAAATGTTCGATCTCGTAATCCCCGAATTCATAAAATTTTATGGGATCCTTGGGGAAGTTGTCTTTATTGAAAGAAGCCGGTTTTTTTTGAATCTTTTTGGAGCTGCTTTTTTCTATACTTTGCAGATTTTTTTTGATAAGCGATTCAGCCAAATTAACAATCAGAGAATTGGAACGGTAATTAATATTTATGGGAATAATTTTTAAATTAGGGAATTTTTTTTCAAAAAATAAAATATTAGCCAGATTGGCTCCTTGAAAGCGATAAATCGCCTGCTCGTCATCACCGACCACAAAGATATTGGGGTTTTTGCTGCCGGAGCTTAAAATTTCGATTAATCGATTCTGCGAAGAGTTGGTGTCCTGATACTCATCGCTTAAAATATACTTGAATTTACCCACTAGGGAATCTCTAAAATCCTTATCTGTGTCAAGTTTTTCCAAGACCCAAATAATCATATCCTCAAAATCGTAATAGCCAAATTTTTGGCACTTTTTCTGATAAAGTTTATAAATTTTTAATAAATCTTTATTTTTTTGATAATTTTTCCAATCTTTTTGCCAGTCTTGTTTTGGTTTTTGTGTTCTTGAATTAATGTTTTCCTCTCTGGTTGACAAAAGTCTATTTTTGTATTGTTCTACAATATCTTGATATTTCTTATAGCTAATCCCTTCCTTTTTGAGCTCTGCGATTTTTTTTATAATGTCTCCTTTGTAATGAAAGGGGTCCCCGAACGGTTTTAAAATTTCAAAATTATTTTTTAAAATAATCGATTTAATAATTTTAGTGCGTTTAAGCTCATCCAAGGCGGTCAACTCTTTTTTTAACTTAAATTTTTCAATGTTTTCCAAAATCAAATCATTGCAAAATCCATGAAAGGTGTTGACATTAACATCATAAGCTTTGATTCCCAGATATTTTATTAATCGATTTTTCATTTCAGTTGCCGCGCTTTCGCTGAAAGTAAGCGCTAAAATTTCCTCGCCTTTGGCTTTATTTTTTTTTAAAATATTGACAATCCTCATAGATAAAACATGAGTTTTTCCGGTGCCGGGTCCGGCGATCACCATAACCTGACCCTCTGTAGTCTCTACCGCTTCTTTTTGGCCAGGATTTAATTTTTTTAATTCTTTTTGAAAGTTGATCATCTTTTTAAAAGCTATCTATTAATTTGATTTTTAGCCACCATGTCCTCTAAAATTGAAATTCTTTTTTCCAATTTAGCGGTTTCACGGATACTTTGAACACTGTAAGCAAAATAAATCGTAACAATTAAGCCGGCAATTCCGACAAGTAAAGCAAAAAACCGATAAATTACCCGGATTAGACCAAAAATTTTAGGATAAAGATTTTTCATAAAAAACCCGGCTTCGTCTTGTTTGGGGTTTTGAGTTTGAAAATTTAGCGAATCCCGGTCTTTGTTTTGTGTTGTCTCATCAGCTCCAAAAGAAAAAAGATTTTTTATACCCAAAAACGCGCTGTCTTTTTTCTCCTCTATGGATCCAAAAACATTTAAAATCTCTATTTTTTGATCCATTTCATTTATAAGCTCCACGATCCCAGCTTTTTCAATGCTTTTTTTAGCCAAATAATCGAACAAAGGAGGAAAAAACAAAGCGCTCAAACTAAGTGATAAAAACAAAACAAAGAAAAAATTTGGTAAAATCCCGACTGCTTTTAAAATTTTTGAGCGAAAAATAAAAATCAAAGACAGAATTAAAATCAATACGCTTACTATATAAATTAAAATTGTCATAAATTTTTGTTTAAAAATTAATTTACTCGATTATTTGAAATTTGGCAGTTATATTACAATTATATTAATTTAGCATAAATTTGAGCTAATTTAAATCCCTAAACCCCTTATTTTAAAGATAAAAAATAATCAGCAAGACTTATGATTGTAAAATTTAAGGGATTGTTTTTGGATAGATCAATTGCTGCGATTTTAAATTATCGGGCCTCTTTGGAGATATTAAGTAAGATGCCGGCGCCAACCAAAGAGATAATTAAAGCGGAACTGCCGTAAGAAACAAAAGGTAGCGGAATCCCGGTTAAGGGGATCAGCGAAGTAATGGCCGCGATATTTATAAACGCCTGAAAAACAAACCACGAGGTTATGCCACCGGCCACCAGTTTACCAAACAAATCATTGCTTTGTTTGGTAATCCGGTACCCTCTCCAGGCAACAATGAAAAACAAAATTAAAATCGAAATCCCGCCAATCATACCCAGTTCTTCGCAAATAATAGCATAAATAGAATCTCCGATAGGCTCAGGCAAATACAAAAACTTTTGCCTACTTTCACCGGGTCCGTTTCCCCAAACCCCTCCACTACCGATAGCAATCAGAGCCTGATTAATCTGGTATCCGATGCCCATGGGATCGGTTTGGGGATCTAAAAAAACCTTAAAACGATCCAGTCTATAGGGAGCTATTTGAATCATAATGTATAAACCGAAAATCCCGGCTAAAGCCAATAAAAATAAGTGAGTTAAGCGTCCGGAAGCCAGAAAAAAAATTACAACTGAAATTAAAATAATCATACCCAGAGTTCCAATATCCGGCTGTTTGGCGATTAAAACCGCCATTAATAAAAGAACGGCGCAAAAAGGCACAAAACCCTCCATAAAATCCTTGATTTTTTTTTCGCGTTTGGAGAGCCAAGCCGCCAGATATAAGATAATGGCCAACTTGGCAATCTCCGTGGGTTGAATATTTATGGGTCCCAAAGTTATCCAACGAGCTGAACCTTTATAAACCTGACCGATTCCAGGGATAAAAACCGCGATCAAAAGTATAATCACCAGCATAAAAAGAGGAAAGGCCCATCTCTCCCAATGTTTGTAGTTAATGTTTTGAAAAACAATCCAAAGAATTATTCCCGGAATAACCCCATAAAAAAACTGATGAAAAAAGAAATAATAAGGATCCCCGTAATTATTCAGTGATAAGGCGATTCCCGCCGAAAATATCATAATCATCCCAAAAATCACCAAAGTAAAAATTGTTATGGCCAAAGGCCGGTCACCGTGTGGCATATTATTTTATATTAAGGGAATTTTCTCCCTGTCTTTTACGATACTGTTTTATTTTTTTATGATTGCCAGAAAGCAAAACCTTGGGTACCTTCCAGCCTTTAAAATTTTGAGGCGTAGTATATTGAGGGTATTCTTTAGTGAATCTTTCGCTATAAGATTCCTCTTTTAAAGAATCTTTATTGCCCAAAACTCCGGGGATGAGTCTGGTAACCACATCGATTATTACCATCGCCGGCAATTCACCCCCGGTTAGGACATAATTGCCGATGGAAATTTTTTCATCGCACACATACCTGGCTACCCGTTCATCTACCCCCTCATATCTACCGCAGATAAAAATTATTTTATCATAATTTAAAAAATCATAGGCCATCTTTTGATTAAACCTTTTTCCATCGGCGCTTAGTAAAACCGTAAGTTTTTTTTGATCTTTAGCTTGACTTTTTAAATCCTTAACCGCTTTATAAATCGGGTCAACTTTCATAATCATACCCGGCCCGCCTCCATAAGGTTTATCGTCCACGGTTTTATGTTTATCTCTTGTCCAATCGCGGAGATTGTAAAAATTAACTTTAATCTTGTTTTTTTCAACAGCTCTTTTAATAATGCTTTCCTTAACATAAGAATCCAAAATCTGCGGAAAAATTGTAATAATATCAAAAATCATTGAATATTTTTTATAAAGCTTATTTTAACATTATAGCTTAATTATTTTTTTTTAAAAAACACCCCTAAAAGAGTGTTTTTTTGGTTTTGATATTTTTAAATCCCAAATCTTCCCATTTCTTTTCTCAAAAAGCAATATGGTTTCAACTCTAAACCCTAAATTCATACTAAAACAGAAAAATATTTAGGCCAAACAATTTAAGCTAAATCTTTGTCAAAAATTAACCAAATTCACGAAGAGGCCACCGGCAGCTCAAGACCAAAGGTAGTACCCTTCCCTTTTCCTTCGCTTTCTACAAACACCTTTCCTCCGTGGGCTTCGGTAAGTTTTTTGACAATGAATAAGCCTAGGCCGGCGCCGCCGGAGTGCATAGCTTCAATGTCATCGCCTCTACCAAATTTTTCAAAAATTTTATCTTTTTCTTTGGGATCGATTCCGATTCCGGTGTCGATTACTTCAATTAAAATAGTGTTTTTGTTTTTACGAGAAAGTTTAACGATTATACCACCCTGCTGAGTATATTTTACCGCGTTGTCAATTAAATTACTGATAACTTCAGTCAGTTTCTTTTTATCAGCCTTAATCAAAACCTCTTTTTGCTCTTTAATTTCGTCTTTAAATTTCAAATAAAGATCTTTATGACTGGCTTGAATGGACAGGACTCCCACAATTTCCTTCAAAAGCTCCTTAATGTTTAATTTTTCAAATTCATATTCCAGCCGCCCCTGCTCCATTCTAGAAATATTGAGCAAATCCTCCACCAAAGTAATCAAGCGCTCGTTGGAAATAAAAATTTTTTCAATGGTTTTTCTTTGCTTGTCATTAAGTTTGCCATACCCGTTGTTTAAAAGAAGCGAGGAAAAGCCTTTAATGGAAGTCAAAGGAGTTCGAAGCTGATGGGAAGCGATAGATAAGAATTCGGTTTTAGTTGCATCCAGTTTCTTTAATTTAATATTGGCTTTTTGTAACTTTTTAGTGGCTTGTTTGATACCTTCTTGCAGTTTTTTGTTAAATTCTAAGGTTTCTTCATAAAGCATGGAGTTCTTAACCGAAATAGCGGCTTGCTGGCCGATTACATTTAAGACCGTGAAATCATCCGTGTTAAAGTTGTCGCCCGATTCTTTTTTGCCAAGCACGATCAAGCCGATGGTGTCGCCTTCTACATTCAAAGGCGCGACCACTTTTACGCCAAGCTCATCCAGCATTTGGATTAATTTTTTACTTTCTCCCCTGGTTTTATCAATTAACTCTTCAATTATTAAGAGCTCCCCTTTACTGGTATATTTCTTTTTTAAATTAAGGCTTCCTTTAAAATATTTTTTGTTACCAATATTAAAGCCGCGGTTGATTTTAACTTCGTATTTTTTTTTCTTTTCGTCAAAAATTAAAACGCCAATAGCGCTTACTTGAAAGGGTTTTTGTAAAACATCACAAATGGAATTGTAGAGTTTCTCCGGCTCCAGAGCCAAAGCCAGTTTTTCACTGGCCTCTTCAATTACCTCCCGTACATCATAAAGCGAGGAGAAAAAATACTGGTTGGCCTTGTGATAAAAGAAGTCCCTAACTTTGGTAAATACGGAGACTCCGATGATTAAAACCAAGATACCGGTGGTAAAACCTGAAAAGAAAAGTTCCAAAACCATTTCCAAACCCACTCCCAGCCAAACCACAGTCA
>WJJL01000003.1 GCA_014729725.1 Candidatus Moraniibacteriota bacterium
ATGATCAACGATAAAGAATACTTTTTGTTTACTCCGCTTTTAGTGTATTTATTTAGAGAAAAAAAGAATAAAAATTTAATTAAACAGGATTTAAAGAATATTTTTGCGGATTTTAAAATATTTAAAGAAAAAATAAATAAAATAGATTTTAATAAAAAACAACTCTATGGCGACAAAAGGTGCTTTAGTTACGATTATTTATTAATTGCCACAGGAGCAAAAACCAATTTTTTAGGAATAAGAGGAGCTAAAGATCATGCTTTTGGATTAAAATCTTTACAGGATTTTGAAAGGATAGACAAGAGAATTAAGCGAATTAAAACCTCTAAAGAAAAAAACGCAATAGTCATTGCGGGGGGTGGACCTACCGGGGTTGAGACCGCTATTGAAATTTCTCAAACGCTTAAAATGCAGATAGATCAAGGAAAAATAAAAATACTGGTAGTTGACAAGAATCAAAAACCCTTAAACAATATGGATAAATATTTAAGTAAAAAAGCTCAAGATACTTTGCGTCAAAACAAGATAAAGTTTTTAAAAAATAAAAAAATAGTAGAAGTTGGCAAAAATTTTCTTAAATTTAACAATGGAAAACAAATTGAATCCGATTTGATTATTTGGACGATAGGAGTCAAGCCCAAAGTCCTTAACAATAGCGGTAATCAAAACATTGATCTTAAAAAAGGATTTTTACAAAACCAAAACCTTTTATTAAAAGGGGAAGACAGGGTTTTTGTTGCAGGAGATGCCGCTTTTGCTATAAATCCTAAAACTTCAAAGCCCTATCCATCTTTGGCTCAATTGGCCAAAAAGCAAGGATCTTTTGCCGCTAAAAATATGATCAGATTGGTAAATAATAAGTTTCTTAAAGAGTTTAATTTTAATCAAAAGGGTTTAATAATTCCTTTGGGAAACAAAAAAGCCGCAGCAAAGATTTTCGGATTAAAGGTTAATGGAAGATTGGCAGCTATTTTATGGAAATGGGTTTATGTTTTAAACTTCCCAACTCTTAGAAAAAAAATAAAGCTTATAAAAAAACTTTTCTTTTAATAATTTGCGAACTCTTTTGTTAAGTATTATTATATTAATATAAGCATTAAAGAGAGGAGGTGAAAATAATGAAAAAAATCTATAAATTACCTGCTTTGGATTATGAATTTGATCAACTTAGTCCTTTTTTATCCAAAGAGCTACTTACCCTACATCATGATAAACATCATCAAAAATACATAGATAATGCTAACTCCATTCTGGAAAAAATCGATCAGTCCCGGCAAAATCAAGCAGATGTTGCCCTTGATTCTCTGGTAAAAGATCTTTCTTATAATGTCGGAGGTCATGTGCTCCATTCTTTATTTTGGAAAAACTTAACTCCTGATCAACAGAACAAGGAAATGACTGATAATTTAAAATTATTCTTGGAAGAGGAGTTTGCAAGTGTAAAAAACTTTAAAAAAGAATTTTCCTTGGTTGCCTCTAAAACTCAAGGGTCAGGCTGGGGCGCTTTGGTATACTGTCCTAAAACGCAAAGGCCTTTTTTAATGCAAATTCAAAATCATCACTTAAATATTTACCCTGGCTTTAAATTGTTAATGGTTTTGGATGTTTGGGAGCATGCCTTTTATTTAGATTATCAGACCGATAAAAAAAGCTATATAGAAAATTTCTGGGATTTTGTGAATTGGACTCGGGTTTCCAAAAGATTGGAAGCTGCCAGAAAATAATTCGATTTTGTTTTGATCAACGTTACAGCTAACCGGTTGAGTTTTTAATAGATAAAATTTAAAATTTTTAATATTTTTTTCAAACAATATGCTTCATGAAAAAAGAAAAAATTTATCAAACAAGACTTTGGATTTAAAAAGAGCCATTGATTCTCTAAAGGAAGAGTTGGAAGCTGTGGATTGGTACAATCAGCGAGCCGATGCGTGTCAGGATGAGAATTTAAAAAAAATATTACTCCATAACGCCAAAGAAGAAAAAGAACACGCAGCTATGTTGATAGAATGGCTGAATCAAAATGACCAAGAATTCGCTAAAGAGCTCAAAGATTATCTATTCAGTCAAAAGGATGACATTGCCGATATTGAAGAGCAGCAGGATTCCTGATTTATTTTTTTACGATAAATTAGAGAACGAGTTTTACCTAATCTTTAATTTTTAGTTTTGAGTATGAGAGCGTTTATTGTGAACTTAAAGATTTTAAATTTTTAAGTTCCCGAGAAAGTATTTTTTCACTTTTCTTGGGCTAATTGTTGAATTTTATGTTAAAACAAAATCTCATTTGATCCTTTTAAACTTCAATGCCTAAATTCATTGTCAATTATTTTATCTCCATTCATCTTATCTTTTAATTTACAGGTACTGTCAACACAAACAGGCTCAACCCATCTTAAAGAAGCGCAAGCAAGGCCTCTTTCATATTCTTTGTTGCACATTTCAGATTTTTTCTCAAATTCTTTGGCAAAAGCTTTTCTAAATTTTTTGTATCCATTTTTATTAATTGCGTAAGTCAAATCACAACAGAAACCATTAGGATTTGGGGTTCGTGTGCAATCAGAATCATTTTCACATTCCATATATTTTTGAATAAACTCAAAAGGAGTCATATCGCTTTCAGTTTCTGGTTGGTTTGGGGATAGAGTCGTTTTATTTTTGGTTTGGCATCCTGTTAATAGAGCGATCAAGAAAAAAGATGAGGTTAATAATAATTTTTGTATCATAAATTTAAAAAATAATTATTTTCGATAGAATCCGAGATTGTTTAAACTTTTTTCTTAATGAAATGGAATAAAAATTCAGGTGAAGGAATTTTTGTTCTTTATATGTTTTTTTTACTTAAAGAAATTTTATTTCCTTTAATATTATTATCCAGTAATGATTGATTGTCAAACTGTCAACTACGCATTTTTTAGACACAAGTTCCATAGTTTTTTTAATTTTCTTACACAAAAAATCAATATTTTGTTTAAGCTTATTCAGAGCAAAAACTGGTCCCAATTTTGAATTAATTTGTCGGATATATGAAAGAGTTTAAATGTGTAAATTATTAATATTATCTTTAAATTTATGTTTTTGTTTTAATTTTTCATGTTTTTTACGAATATTTTTACATCCCTTAATCTGATTCCAAATTAAAGTATAATTTTTGAAATATTTTGGATACCTTTTATTTAAAGCCATCATAACATGGCCCATCATTTGAGCAGTAACCACATAAATTGCTTCAGAATGTTTATTATCGTTGTAAGGTTTTGGATTAATTAAATCGTTTATATCTAAAGAAGAAGCATTCGCATGGGCATAAGAATAAGTTAATTTTACAACAAAATCATAATAATTTTTATTTTTAAATCCTAGTTCAGTCATTCTGTCGCATAGGTTGCAATTTGTCCAACGTTTACCAAATTCAAATTTTTCTAAATCCTTAAGAAACGAATTTAGTCTTTCATTAGTATTTTTGTTCATTATCCATCGCATATTTACAACATGCTCAATTAAACTTCGAAGTATTGGCATAGATTCACTTGAATGACCTTTATCGCATAAAATAATGAGACTTTTAGCCAATTTTAATGATTTTGCAGTGGCGAACATTAAATATCGATCAATTTTTTGAAGGATTTTCATTGGCTTTATTCTTTCATTTAAATCCTTCTCAATTAATTTTAAAGATTTAACTAGTAAATTTTTATTCTTCATATCTTATTGATGTTAATTCTCTAATATATTATCTCAAGCTAAGCATTTATTAAGTACCAGATTAAAAAATCGAATAATAAAATTATTTTACAGGCTAACCTTCAGTTAGTTGGAAGGCTTGGTTAAATAAAAAGGCCTGGTTCAAAAAAAAAAGGGGGGGGGTAGTGTCTGTACCGCCAAGGGGAATCGAACCCCTGTTGCCGGACTGAGAACCCGGCGTCCTAACCACTAGACGATGGCGGCAAAATATAAATTCTTTCGGTTTTTTAAATTAAGAAATAGGGAAGTTGGATAATAGAAGTTGAATAATAGCGGCCTTTCCTGATAGCTGAAATTGTATCAAAATAACAAAATATTTCAATTAAACTTTATCAAATTTAGCTAATTTTTTAACAATTCGTCAACTTGACATTGCCTTCAAGCATTGATAGGATTGCCAGACGGTCGAAAAATAAATTTTTCAAAAAAAGTTTATGAAAAAATCAAAAACAAAGAGAGGGGGTGACAATATATGAATGAAGAACCAAGAAATAATGAAAACGAGGACTGGTTATCCGACACTAAAGAATGGTTTGCCGAAAATGTAAGAATTGTTTTGGCTATAATCATCGTTTTAATTATTGCTGTTGGAATTTATTTTTATTCCAATCGGGCTACTGAAGACATACAGGTCGCTCAAAATCAAGATGAGCAAACAGATCAAGAACAAGCCGATATGGAGGAGGGAGATTTGATTGAAGAAGATCAACAAGGTACGCAAGCGCAAGAAGAAGAAGAACCTGTTATGGAGGAGGAGGCCATGGAGGAAGAAGAAATGACTGAAGAAAATGTAGCTCAGGAGCAAATGCAAGAAGATCAAATGCAAGAAGATCAAATGCAAGAAGAGATAACAGAAGAGGAGCCTCAAGAACAGACTCATCAGCAGGAAGAGACTACTGACCAGACTCAAGAGGAAGAAACACAGGTTGAAGATAAAGAAGTAACTCAGCAGGGGGATGCTTATCAGGTTAGCGCTTCTGCCGGAGACAGTGTCACAACTTTAGCCAGAGTGGCTTTAAGTCAATATCTACAACAAAACCCTAAAGAAGGTTTAACCGCTGAACACAAGATTTACATTGAAGATTATTTAGCCAGAAGAGCCGGCTACAATAGTTCTATCGAAGTTGGGGCAACTAGAAGTTTTTCCTCAAATGAAATTCAAAGCGCGATAGATGCTTCAAGAAATCTATCAGATCAGGTTTTGGAACATCTCAAGATTTACAGTCAAAAAGTTCCAAATTTATAAAAATAAAAAAATATCAAAAAAAGTAGAATTCTTTTCTAAAAGAGAATTGTTCTAAATTTCCAATACTTTCTAAAAAGCAAAAATCCTCTGAACAAACAAGAGGATTTTTGCTTTTTAGAAGCTCCTTTAGATTTTTTTTAAAATTTCCACCACTTTTTCTCCATTATGACGCAGGATACTTCTTCTTAATTTATCAGCTTTGGATTTTTTAAATTTTTTACTTTCAAGCACATCAGCCAGGATTACTTTTCTATTTTTTTCAAGCTCTTTTATTTCAAAAGGCAATGGTTTCTCATCTTGGGTTTGATAGATTTGCAAAATTTCTTTAGAAATCGCGCCATTATTTAAAATCACAAAATCCACTTTTCTTTTTATGGAATTTTCCAGAAACTCCAGGCATTGATTTACTGTCATGTCATGGGTTTCTCCGCATTTGGTCATTAAATTGGCGATATAAATTATTTTGGCGCGACTTTTATTAATGGATTTATAGATACCATTGGTTAAAACCGGAGCAATGGTGTTGGCGCCCAGATCGCCGGGACCAAAAACAATCAAATCAGATTTTAATAAACACTTGACAGCTTTGGGATTGGCGGGAACTTTTTTGATAAGATAATATTTTTTGGGTTTTCCAAAAGATTTATCTTTATTTTCGTCTAAATTATGTTCTCCTAAAATTTTTTCCCCGTTTTCAAATATTGCAACAAGCTGAGTTTTTTTAAGAGTAGTAGTCAGCACCTGACCTTTTATTTTTAAGAATTTTCCCGCGGCTTCTGTAACTTGGTTAAGATTGTAGTCTTTATTATTTTGAAAATTTTTTATCAATCCTGCAAGCAAGAGATTTCCCAGGGTATGACCTTTTAGCTCTTTTTTTTCAAACCTGTATTCGATAGCTTTAATCATTGTTTCCTCCAAAGAGGAAAGAGAACTAAGAGCTTTTCTGATATCTCCGACCGGAGGAATATTTAAATTTTTACTAAGTTTTCCGGTCGATCCTCCGTCGTCAACCAAAGATACCAAAAGAGTTACTTGCCAAAGAGGAACTTTTTTAGCGGCTTTCCCGATAACAGAAGCTCCGGTTCCCCCAATGAAAGTAATGTTTTTTTTAAACATTTTTTAAAATAAAAATAAGCTTATTCCACGGTTACACTTTTAGCTAAGTTTCGGGGTCGGTCCACATTTCTTTTTAATTTAACAGCGCAATGATAAGCAAAAAGCTGAAGGGGAATAACATTTAAAATCGGTTCTAAAATCTCTATGGTTTTGGGAACATAAATAATATCTGAAGTCATTCTTTGGATATTTTTATCTCCTTTGGTGGCTATTACAAAAAACGGTGATTTCCTGGCTTTAATTTCCTCTAAATTGCTTATCATTTTTTCATACAGATTGTTTTTAGTGGCAATTGCCGCTACCGGAAAATCTTTGTCCAAAAGAGCATTAACTCCGTGTTTCATTTCCCCGGCCGGGTAGGCCTCGCTGTGAATATAAGATAATTCTTTTAATTTATGAGAACCTTCCAAGGCGATTGGATAATTGATTCCTCGTCCCAGGTAGAGCATATTTTGATATTTTGAATATTTGTAGGCAATTTTTTTGATTTTTTCATTTTGTTTTAAAATGAGGTTTATTTTACCGGGTATTTTTTCCAGCTCCTTGATTATTTTATTTCCGGTTTCAAAGCTCATTTTATGCAGTCTGCCAAAATAAAGAGCGTACAAGGTAAGGATAGCCAGCATGTTGGTAAAGGCTTTGGAAGAGGCTACCGAAAGTTCGGGACCGGCATGAATATAGGTTCCTCCGTCCGCTTCTCTGGCGATAGTAGATCCCACGACATTTACAATACCTCTAACATAAGCGCCCTTGCGTTTTGCTTCTCTTTGAGAAACAAGAGTGTCCAGGGTTTCGCCGGATTGGGAAACTGAAAAAACCAGGGTTTTATTGTCGATTACCGGATTTCTGTATCGGTATTCGGAACCGATTTCAGCTTCGGTTGGTATTTGGGCCAGACGCTCAAACAGATACTTACCGACCAGACAGGAGTAATACGCGGTCCCGCAAGCCAACAGAATAATCCTGTCTATTTTTTGAGCTTCTTTATCTTTAAGGTTAAAGCCTCCCATTTGAGCGGACCCCTCTTTAGGCCTGAGTCTTCCCCGGATAGCATCCATAAAAACCTCTCTTTGATCGTAAATTTCTTTTATCATAAAATGAGGAAAGCCGCCTTTTTGAGCCTCTTCGGTGTTCCAATCAATATTTTGAGCTTTTTTGTTGATTTGATTATTGTTGCCGATTTTGTAGATATAGGAATTGTTTTTTTTAATGATAGCGATTTCGCCGTCGTCAAGATAAATTATTTTTCTGGTGTGAGTTAGAAGAGGTGTGGCGTCGGAAGCGAGAAAGTATTGATTATCGCCAACCCCGATTGCCAAAGGACTGCCGGAGCGGCCAGCGATAATTTTATCAGGTTCTTTTTTGGAGATTACAGCCAGACCGAAAGTGCCGTGAACTTTTTTAAGAGCCGATTCCACCGCTTTTTTAAGAGGGTGCTTCTGATGGTATTTTTCAATCAAATGAGCTAAAACCTCAGTGTCTGTTTGAGAGGAAAATTTATGATTTTTTAAATATTTTTCCTTAAGTTCGCGGTAATTTTCAATAATTCCATTATGAATAATCGCCACTTCTTTTGCCCGGCCAAAATGCGGATGAGCATTTTTTTCGGTAACTCCGCCATGGGTCGCCCAGCGGGTGTGAGCTATACCCATTTTACCTTTAGGCCATTGACCGTTAATTTTTTTTTCAAGCTTATCTATATCACCTACGGATCTGATTCTGGTAAATTTGTCTTTATTTAATAAAAGCATTCCGGCTGAATCATATCCTCTGTATTCCAGTTTTCTAAGGCCGTTTAAAAGGATTTTGCCGGCGGGTTTTTCGCCAATGTAACCAATGATTCCACACATAAAAAAAATTAAATGTTTAATGAGTCGTGTTAATTATTTGCCCTTCCCTTTTTAAAGGAGTAGTCCCAAACAATTAACACCATCCATTATCTAGGAATTGTTCTTTTGGTAAATCTTGCCTACTTTTATCGTAATCTGTTAGAGCTGATTTGTAAATTATACATAATTGAAAAAAATTAGAAAGCTTTAATCTTTAATTTTGTATCTTTTAAAACCCAAATCGATCAATTTCTCAATGAATGGGAGTGGCTCCAGTCTTGGTTTTTCGTGCAGGGCTTGATGGTAAATGATGGTAGAGGGGGTTAAGGCGGGCAAGGTATTGTTTTCTATTATAATCAGTTCTTTGGTTTTAATATTTAAAAAACAGTCGGTTCGACAATAACCCTTTATTTTGGTAATTTCAGCCGCTTTTTCCACCAGCTTTTGAGCTTTGTTTATTAAATCTTTGGAAAGAAATTTTTCATAAGGAGGTGTAAAGTTAACGCCGGTCCCGCCCTGAAATTTTTCCTCAATGGTTAAGATTTTTCCCGAAGCGATAGTTTGACTGGGCGTCATAGCTTTGATTTTTTTATTGCCGTAAACACCCACTGAAATTTCAATCCAGCCGGATTTGATTTTCCAGTTTATTTTATTGTTAAAAATATTAATTTTATCTACTTTGATGAATTCTTCCACAAAAAACTCGCCGCATTCTCCTTCGGGAAGGTCGATCATTTCAGGGTGATCCATCATGATTCCGCCCGGCAGAACACTTTCTTTTTTTCTGATATAATTTAGATAAATTCGAAATTCCCGAAAATCATTCAATTTAACCACACCTGCGCTGCACCCGTCGTTTCTGGGCTTAATAAGCACCTCTTTATTGGGAAATTTTTTTTGAATTTTTTGCCAGGTTTTTTTAGGATCCTTTATTTTTCCGATTACAATTAATTTTTTTTCTAAGGCTCTTAGATTTTTAATTTTAGCTTGATTGATTAATTGAGCGGTCTTATATTTATCCATTCCGATTTGAGAGGCTTTACTACCGGGTCCGTTAAAGGGTATCCTATCTTTTTCCAGTTTTTTTTGTAAAGTTCCATCCTCTCCAATTCCTCCGTGAAGCCCTAAAAAAATAAAATCGAATTGTTGTTTGACCTGATCAAGCTTTAATTTTTTTGGCAAAAATAAAGGTTCACTTAAAAAGTTTTTATCAATTCCCAACTCTTCAATAATCTTTTTTGAAATTTTTTGAAACTTTTTTATTTTTTTTAGATTTATTTTTTCGATTAAGTATTCGATTTCTTCTACGGTATGGTGCAGGCAAAAGAAGTGGGGGATCTGCCAGAAATTATGTTTTTTATCCATTAATATGGGGAAAGGACTGTAATTTTGAGAGGATTTTAATTTTATCCAAACATTGGTTCCGGAAAGCAGGGAAATTTGACGCTCTGCGGTTGACCCCCCAAAAATAACTGCTACCTTTTTTCTTTTATCTTTTTGAGGTTTTCTTTCAGGTTTGGGAATTTTAATTTTAAATCTTTTGGCCGCGGTGGTTAAAAAAAATCTTAGTAGATCACAGTGGTTTAATCCCAAAAAACCGGCTTGCCGGAAAACAAAACTGTTTTGTTCCATTCCGGGAACCGAATTTATATCAGAAAACCAGATTTGCCCATCAGGCATTACCCAACCGTCGAAGCGAGCATAATCTCTAAGCTTTAAGGTTTTAAAGGCTTTTTTTGCTTGAGAGTTGATTTTTTGAATGGTTTTTTGATCAAAGCGTGGAGGATTGTGAAAATGAACTTCATCGCTGGCCAAATATTTTTTGCGGTAATTGAAAAATCGATCATTTTTTTTAAATTCGATTTCAGTGGGAATTAATGGGATTGGTTCTTTGTTTTGATTTTCCAAAATAATCAAAGTGAATTCTTTTCCCGGACACACTTTTTCCAAAACCGCTTTTTTACCAAAAGAGAGTACTTTTTTAAATTTTTCTTTAAATTCTTTAAGGTCGTTGACAAACTCAACCCCAATGGAAGAACCGCCGCTGTTTGGCTTTAAAACATAGGCACCTTTTTTAATACGGGAAGGATCAGTGGTCTTATCAACAAGCCTGGTACCCCAAACATAAAATCCGTTTTTTTTCAACACTTGCTGGCATTGATATTTATCAAAAGTTATGGCGGATCCTTTTGAAGAAGTGCCTATAAAATTAATTTTGTTTTTTTCCAAAAATTGTTGAATTTCTCCATCCTCTCCAAGCTCTCCGTGTATTAATGGCCAGACAAAATCTTTTGTTTTTAAATATTTTTTTAGCTTTTCCATATTCAGTTTTTTTCCGATTTTGTCAATCTTAAAATCAAAATCACTTACTGTATTGGAATAAATAGCCCAATTGGGAATTAAATAGGGTTTTTTAAGATGATTGAAATAAATTATGGAAATTTCAAAAAATTTTTTTTCCAGATTGTCTAACACAGAACGACTAGAGTTTAGAGAAATGCTTTTTTCCGGCGATGGACCGGCGCATAGAAGAGTAATTTTGATTTTTTTATTCATAATAAAGCTCGTTAAAATTTTTTGTTTGACGGAAATTTATTGATATACTTAAATAAATTATTGATTGTTATTTTATTAAAGCTAAATTTTTTTTTATTTTCAAGAGCTTTTTAAAAATAAAAAAACCTTAGGTTTGATTTGGGGAATTTAATTTTTAGCCGTGGAATCCTTCTATTTCACGGTTGAAGGTAAGCCGGTTGATCTAACCGTAGATGATTTTTATTTTAAGCTAAAAAAGTATGTTTGAGCGCACCAAAAATTTAAGACTTTCCATTATAAAACAAATAGAATTAAAAGCCAGCCAATACCCTAATTCGATTTCCCTGGCCCAGGGCATTCCCGGATTTGACACGCCCGGCGGGATTAAAAGAAGAGTGGAGCTTGCTTTAAAAAATAAAGCAGTGGCGAAATACTCTCTTTCCCCGGGCTTGAGTGAGTTAAGGGAGTTGATTGCCTTAGAGTTGGAAAAAGAAAATATTTTTGTGGACTGGGAAAAAGAAATTATCGTAACCGCCGGAACTATTGAAGCTATTAGTGCAAGCATAATGGCGCTTACCTCTCCGGGAGATGAGATATTGATCCCGGAGCCGACCTATACTTCTTACAGGGAAGTGATAACTTTATCGGGCTGTAAAGCGATTTTTGTTCCTTTAAACGAAAGAAAAGGCTGGGCTTTTGAACTGGATAAGTATGAAAGAGCTATAACCGAAAAAACCAAGGCTATTTTTTATTGCAATCCCAATAATCCTACCGGCACTATCTATTCCAAAAAAGATTTATTGGGTTTAGCCAAATTAGCTCAAAAGCATAATCTTTATTTGATTTCAGATGAAGTTTACAAGGATTTTATTTTTGATGAAAAAGAAAAAATTTTTTCTTTAGCGGAAATTCCCGAATTAAGAAAAAGACTAATCAGGATTTATGGATTTTCCAAAGCCTATTCTATGACCGGCTGGAGGATTGGTTATCTTCATAGTGACAGCTCCATTGTTTATGAAATACTCAAAGTTCATGATTGTTTGGTAACCTGCGCTCCGGTAGTTTCTCAGTATGCGGCTATGGGCGCTTTGGAAATGGGAGCAGAAGCGGTAAAGGAATTTAATAAAAAATATGGAACATTAAGAGATCTTGCTTGCAAAAGACTGGACAATTTATCTCATATATTTGATTATATTAAACCGCAAAGCACTTATTATATCTTTCCTAAAATTAAAAAAAACAGTTTGGCCAAATTAGATCAGCAAGGCCGGATAGATTGCTGGGATTTTGTAAACAGGGTTTTAGAAAAGATCCAGGTGGCCATGGTTCCGGGTTCGGCTTTTGGTCCAAACGGCCGGGGTCATGTCAGAATAAATTTTGGCAGAAGCCGGAAGGACTTGGAAAAGGCTTTTGATAGGCTAGACAAGTTATTTCAAAAACAATGAAAATTATTTTTCGACAAATTTTAAAATATTATTTAAAGTTTTTATCTAAAGGGTTGCTTTTAATTCACCGGCCTGAAATTATTGTTGTTGCGGGTTCCACCAACAAAACTTTTGTTAAAAATAAAATTGTCAAGATTTTAAAAACTAAAAATTTATCTTTTCGCGCCAACCCCAGGAGTTTTAATACCGAGATCGGTCTTCCGCTTGCTATTTTAGATCTTCCCAGCGGTTACCATTCTTATGAAAGATGGTTGCCTATAATTTTTAAAGCTATTATAAAATTGTTCCAAAGAAATTTTCCTGAATATTTTGTTTTGGAATTAGGGGTAGCTAAAAAGGGAGATATGAAATATTTACTAAGCATTGTAAAACCCAAGATAGCTGTTATTTGCGATTTAACTCAAAGATATTTGGAAAGTTTTAAAAGTTTGTCGACTATGAAAAAAGAATATGAATTATTGGCTGAATGTACTGATAAAAAAGGTTTTTTGATTTTGAATTTCGATAATAAAAGCTTAAAAAACCTTAAAACGCCAAAAAATTTAAAAACAATCAGTTTTGGTATTGAACAAAGAGCTGATTTTTGGGCTAAAAAAATCAAGAAAATTTCTACCGGTCAAATTATCAAAGTTAGAGCTAACAATAAAACAAAAATCTATAAAATCTTCAGGTTTGGCAAACCGCAAATCTATGTTTTTTTAATAGGTTTGATTATAAAAAGACGCTTGTAATAAAAATGATCTAGCCTAGTTTTAATTATGTTTAATACTATCTTGTTAAAATCGTTTTTTGTGTTTGGTTTTAAATTCAAGCACAAAGGCTGGAGAATTTTTTTGATACTTAGATTTTAGATTTGATAAAATTTTTTGTTCAAATTAAAAACCGCGATTGCTCGCGGTTTTTAATTTTTAAATTTAGAAAAGATTATATTTTTAGGTCTTCGACGACATCGTCAAGATTTTTCTTTTCTTTTTTATCTTCTTCTTTTGATTCTTTTTCTTCATTTTTTCTTGAAGAAGAGCCTCTTCTTGAGCCTTCGGGCTCGTTAATTTTCAGGTTTACTCTGGCGTTGTTTCTGGCGCCAACGACCTTAAGCAAGGTTCTAAGAGATTTGGCGGTTGCGCCTTCTCTTCCGATAACCATGCCCATGTCTTTAGGGTTGACATCGAGAGTGATCAGAACTCCCATTTCGTCAACACTCCGGGTGGTTTTTACATCGTCTGGATGATCAACGATCGCTTTAACAATGAAGTCAACGAACTCTTGATCAAATTCTTTTTTAGCCATTGCTGTTTATTACTGCTAATTTTTATATAGGCTTTATTGGTTAATAATTTGGCCTATATATTGGGAATTTTTTATCTACTCGACAATATGTAGACTTTTTCCCCTTTTTTAATGATTGAATAGTATCAAAATACTTTTTTTCAGTCAATTGAA
>WJJL01000016.1 GCA_014729725.1 Candidatus Moraniibacteriota bacterium
TACAATCAAGGTTTGGTTAAAAAAATAGAGGTGTTAAGCATTCATGAGACCAACACTCAAAGCAATGTTTTAATCGATTTTATCGAAATAAAGACATTTAAGGATAATAAAGCACCTCAGGTAAAATTAAAATTAAATTTCAGGTTGGTTGGCGGAGATTTTAAAACAAAGCCGGCCTTGTTTAAAGCCGGTGACGATTTGGAGGAAAAAACGAAAAACCCGGTCTATAAAGGATGGGTGGTCGATAGAGTGCGAAAAGATCCTTTTAGCGACGAAGCAAGCGTGGTTTTTGCAAACGGTGTCCAAATTCAAGAAGGTAAAAAGCATGGATTTGATAAGAAAAGTATCTTTAGAGAGCAAATTAAACGAACAATTCAAAGTCATTTTAAGAAAAAAGATAGATTAAAGAAGGAAAATATTAAATGCTTAAGTTTGTTTTTCATTGACAGGGTTTCAAATTATGTAGATAGCGGCGGAATAATTAAAGAATTATTTAAAGAGCAATACAATGAAATTTATAAAGCGAAATATGGAAAAGAGCCTTTGGATGTACAAGAAGTTCAGGGGAGTTATTTCGCCCAAACCGCAAAGGGAGATTTTACCGACAATGAGAATTCCATGAAAAAGAATAAGGAGATATTTGATAAGATTTTGAAAAAAAAAGAAGAGCTTTTGAGTTTCGAAGAGCCGATAGAGTTTATCTTTTCTCATTCCGCTCTGGGCGTTGGCTGGGATAATCCGAATGTTTTTAATATTTGCACCTTGAACGAATCGGAAAGCGCGATTAAAAAAAGACAGGAAATAGGAAGAGGGCTTCGGATCTGCGTCGATCAGGATGGAAAGAGAGTTAGAGATGAAGAAGAAGTCAACGAAGGAGAGGAAATTAACTTATTAACCGTTGTCGCCAATCAAAGTTATTATTCCTTTGCAAGCGCTTATCAAGAAGAACTTCAAGAGGAATTTGGCGAAAAAATTAAGAAACCCAAACTTAGAGACGCCAATAAAGGCAAGAATCAAGTTAAGCTTAATAAGGAAAAGTTTGAGAGCGACGATTTTAAAAAACTTTGGGATAAAATTAATCAAAAAACGGTTTGCGCCGTTCATTTTAGAGAGGAGGAAATAATTGAAAAATGTGTTCAAGCTTTGGATAAAATAAAGGTCCAAGAAAATTTATTAAATGTTGAGTTGCATAAAATCAGTAAATTTGAGGATGAGGAATTAAAAGAAGATTATCTGGCAAGCACGGATGCTAAGGTCGGCGGAGCTTACGCAAGAGTCGATTTGGTTGGCGAGATTGCAAAGGCGACCGATTTAAGTGTAAAAACGGCGGAGGAAATTTTTAAAAGATTGGAAAATAAAAGAAATATTGCGAAAAATCCGATGGTTTTTTTAAGCGAAGCGGTAAATAAGTTAAAGCGAATAATGCAGGAGGAAATGGTGAGGGTGGTAAAATATGAAAAACTAAACGATTATTATAAATTGGCCAAATTTAAAGATTTAATCGAAACCTATGAAAAAACCGTTCCGGTTGAAAACGGAGTTTATGACAAGGTCATTTGCGAAAGTAAAGTCGAGGAAAATTTCAGTTTGGATTTGGACGATCAAAACAAGGTTCGAGTTTTCTTAAAACTGCCGCAGTGGTATAAAATTAAAACCCCAATCGGACCATATAATCCGGATTTTGCTTTGGTTATTGAGAAGAAAGGATTTGAAGAAACCCCCACTAACTCCCCAAGGGGAGAAAATACGAAGTTTTATTTTACGGTTGAGACTAAAGGGTCTAAAGAATGGAAGGATTTGAAGGAGGATGAGAAGTTGAAAATTAAATGCGCGGTGAAGCATTTTGAGGCTCTGGGATTGGTGCATTATTTGTATCCGGTTGATAGTTTGGGGACTTTTGATAGGAAGGCGTTTGAGAAGATGGGAGAGAAGTTTTTTAGTAGGTAAAATTTTTATGAGTGAATTAGAATTTAAAGAATTAAAAAAATTTTTTTTGGATAATGTTCCCGTAACTCATGACAAGGAAAAAAATAGTAAATCTGTTAGATTTTGTTTATAGTCTTTCTGTTAAAGAGAATAGAAGTTTGCTTATATCGAAATTAAATGATTTTAATCAAAAAGAAGCCCGTTTTCACTGGGATGAAAAAATCGAGTAGTGGTTTTTTGAAAAAAGATTAGGTATTGAAATTTAAGGGGATTACCCCCCAAACCCCCAAGGGGGCTTATATTATTTAAAGTTTGGTAATTATGAAGATAAAATTTATTCCTAAATATAATTCTAATTTAGTTAGAGAGTCAAGATTAATGCGTAAAAATCAGACGAAAGCGGAGAAAGAAATTTGGGGTAAAGTTTTAAGCAGGAAGCAAACAGGATATAAATTTAGAAGGCAAAAACCGATTAATAGATTTATAGTGGATTTTTATTGTAAGCAATTATTATTAATTATAGAGATTGATGGTAAAGATCATGAATATAAAAAAGATTATGACAAAGAAAGAGAGGCTTATTTAAAAAAAATGGGATTTGAAATAATCAGATATACAAATGAAGAAATTATTGATAATTTAAAAGAGATTAAAGAAAACTTATACGATAAGTTAAAGTTAAGGGAAAAAGAGCTTTTAAAAAAATTCAAGAATTAATTTTAAAAGCAGATAAGCCCCCTTGGGGGTTTGGGGGGTATGGGGGTATAAAGTAACATTTTAAATATTTAAATTTTAAATAAATGCCAAAAATCAACAAAAAATCATCAAATATTATCCAAGAAAGAATTGATAAATTAAAAGAATTATTTCCGGATTTATTTGACCACGATGGAAACCTAAATGAAAAAGAATTAAAAGCTTTGGTCCAAAATTATTCGGTCCCGCAAGTGGAGAAGTTTGTTTTTGAATGGGCGGGAAAGCAAAATTCCAAAAAGACGGCTTTTCGACCAAGCAAAGCGACTTTAGAGCCGGACAAAAAAAGAAGCGTCGATTTTGAAAAAACCGAGAATCTAATCATCGAAGGAGATAATTTGGAGGTTTTAAAACTGCTTCGAAGCGCTTATTTTGAAAGAGTAAAATGCATCTACATAGATCCCCCGTACAACACCGGCAACGATTTCATCTACAACGACAATTTCAGTGAAGATAAGCAAGCGTATTGGGAGAAGGATGGGACGACAAAGGATGGAGTAAAGCTTGATTCCAACAGCGAAAGCAAAGGCCGCTACCATTCCGACTGGCTAAACATGATGCAATCCCGATTATTGCTTGCTCGAAATTTGCTTCGTGAAGACGGAGTGATTTTTGTTTCGATCGACGATAATGAAGTACATAATTTAAGAAAATTAATGGACGAAATTTTTGGAGAGGAAAATTTTGTGGGAATTTTTATAAAACAATCTAAAGTCGGGGGTGGTAGTGATACAAAATTTATCGTAAAAGAGCATGAATATGTTGTTTCTTATGGTAAGGCTATTGATAAAACAGTAGAGTTTTTTACTAAACATAATGAAGATTATTTAAAAAGATATAAAGAAGAAGATGAACAAGGAAAATACTTTTGGGATACTTTTGCAAGACCTGGATTAAAAAAGCCTATTAATTATGATATTAAAGCACCTGATGGTTCGATAATTAATGGGGATTGGATTAGATCTAAAAAGCGGTTTGATTCAGATTTTGGGAAAGGTGAAATTAGGATAATTAAAAAAGGGAGTGATGAATGGTCAGTTCAATTTAAACAAAGACTAAATTTAGGTGGGAAAAAGCCAAGAAGCCTCACTTCTGATTTAGGAGGAACGATTGAAGGAAAAAATGAAATTATAAAATTGTTTGGAAATGATAAAATTTTTAGTTATCCAAAATCAGTAAGATTATTAAAGTTTTTGATCAGTTTGGTAATAAAAGAAAATGATTTAGTTCTTGATTTTTTCGCCGGCTCCGGCACCACAGCCCAAGCCGTCATGGAACTAAACAAAGAAGACGGCGGAAATCGAAAGTTTATTTTGGTCCAAGTCCCGGAGGAAACCGACGAAAAGAGCGAGGCGTATAAAGCCGGTTATAAGAAAATTTCGGACATTTGCATCGAGAGA
>WJJL01000017.1 GCA_014729725.1 Candidatus Moraniibacteriota bacterium
AGCATATTTATTTTTAATTAATTATTAATACATAATCCAAATGAAAAAATTAGGATTGATTACCGCAGTTTTAGTTGTTTTGAGTGGTTGCTCCATTTGTAATTGCCCAGAGTGTCCTGAAAGTGTTGTTCCAGAGCAATCAAAGGTAAGAATTAACCAAACTCAACCAGCTGATGAAGAAGAGGGAACAGTTAAAGTTCAGACTGATGATGCATCAGTTGAAGTTAAACCAGAGGATCAAGCAATGGATGCTCAATCTGGTGATGCCAGTTTGAAGTACAACACTGATGGAACTATTGAAGGCCAAAGCGCTGACAACAAAGCTGTTGTTGACCCAGATACAGGAGCTGTTGAAGCGAGTTCTGGATCAACCAAGGTAGATGTTGGAAGTGATGGAAGTGTGGATGTCGATTACTAAAAAGATATTTTTACAGGCAAAAAAAGAGGCTACCAAACGGAAGCCTCTTTTTTTTAGCTTATTTTAAATTAGAAATAGATCAATGTTTTGCTCCAAAAATATTTGGGAGTAGATATAATAATTTGATTTCATAATTCAAAGCAAATCGGATTCCTTAGAAAATTTCAATAGTTCATTAGCACCCTCTTCCCCGGAAAATCAACTATCTGGTCAAGCAGCCAGCCAGAAAATCACTAATCCAGCCAATAAAACTCTGTAAATCACAAAAACGGTGTAATTATTGGTTTTTAGGAATTTCAAGAGGTATTTAATAGCTAAAAAGCCGACTAAAAAAGCAATAAAGCTTGAAATAAGAAGCAGTTTCAAATCAATTTGGGAATTAAGTAATTGCGGAATTTTCACTAAGGCAGCCCCGGCAATAATGGGAATCGAAATTAAGAAGGAAAATTCAGCAGCTTGGGTTTTGTTGAGTCCTAAAAAAAGGCCTCCGGTGATGGTGGAACCGGATCTGGAGGTGCCGGGAATTAAAGCTAAAGCCTGAAAAATGCCAATGATAAAGGCTTTTAGAGGAGTTAATTTTTTTCCAAGCGGTTCTGATGAAGTTCGGGTTTGGGTTTTTTTTCGACTAAACAGATCAGCCAAAAACAACAAGACCGCGTAAAATACCAGAGTAAAAACAACAATTTTAGGGTCTCTGAATTTTTGTTCAATTAAATCATCTAAAAAAAAGCCGGCTAAAGCTCCCGGAATTGTCGCAATAGCTAGCATTACCAGGAAATTAAATTCGCGGGATTTCAATAGAGCTTTAGAATTTAGCTTATAAGACAGAATTTTTTTTGATCCTTTGATAAGCTTTTTTTGATAGTAAAGCAAAACCGCCAGCAAAGTTCCAAAGTGTAAAGCCACATCAAAAGCCAAGTCATTTTTTCCGACATTTAAATCAAAAACTTGATGGGCGATTACCAAATGACCGGAGGAGGAAATCGGCAAAAACTCACCCAGCCCTTGGATAATGGCCAAAATTATGGCTGAAATTACTTCCATGTTGTAGTGTGGATTAAGTTTATTGGTAGTAGGGGGTATTTGAAAAATGCTATCAGATGATCGATTTTTGCTAGATGATGACGAATAAATCAACTCTTGTTCTGTCTATAAAATAGCTATTTTATCTTTCCGCGAAGAATCGTCCATTTTTTCAGTGGTTTATCAAATTCAATATACCATATTTTATCAGTTCCGCCATGGGCACTTTGGACCCTCAAATTTAAAGGATTAGCTGATTTTTGAGCTAAATTTTTTTCTATAAGCTTGGGATCAAAGATATTTTTGACTTTTACCTTTTTTATTTTGTCGGGGCTAATAGAATCAATATTTTCCCCTTGATAGATTGCGTTATGCACAAAAACTGGAAATAGATTTTTTGTACCGGACAGTTTGATTTTTTTAAGGTAGTTAAAAATTCGGCTTTGATTTTTAGTCAGATTAGACCTATCGATCAATTCGCCAATCATTTGATAATTAGAAAGATTTCCGGAGTCAGCATAATTTTGAATTTTTTCATCCAGGCCAAAGGCAAAACCACTGGTATATTTTCGATTTCCTAATTTAGCAAATTCATTGAGCGCTTCGGAAACTATTTCTTGTCTTTGGGGACCGGCAACTGAAAGCGCTTTTTTATAATATTTTACAACAGTTGCCAGGTAATAAAGGGTTTTATTGCGGCCTTCAATTTTTAAAGATTTAATTTTGCTTTTTTCAATTTGGTTAAGATATTCGATTAAGCAAAGATCTTTGCTGTTTAAGATATAAGCTTCTTTTTTCAAGTTTTGTTTTAAAACCATTTCCACTTGCGGGCGCTTAATTTTTTTGGGTTTATTAGCTTCGCTTAACTTGATTTGTTCAATTTCAGAAACTTGCCAGGGCCAGCGGCAGGGTTGGGTGCAGTCGCCTTGGTTGGCGCTTTTTTGATTAATCCAGGAGGATAGAAGGCAGCGACCTGAATAACTCATACACATGGCGCCGTGGGCAAAATATTCCAACTCAACACCTTTAATTTTTTTTGCGATCTCTTTAACTTCAGCCAAACCGGTTTCTCTAGCCAGAATTATTCGTTTAACACCTTGCTTTTTCCAAAATTTTACAGCTTCCAGGTTAAGACAATTAGCTTGAGTGGAAAGATGAACTTCCATTTCGGGACAATATTTTTTGATCATAGAAATCACGCCAGCATCAGAGGCGATAATAGCATCAGGTTTTAGTTTAATCAGTTTTTGCAAATGATTTTTAATTTTTTTGAGCTCTTTATTATGGGGATAAATATTCAAGGTTACATAAATTTTCTTTTTGAGTTTATGAGCATACTCAATTCCTTGTTTAAGGTTTTGAAGGTTGAATTGATTGGCGCGGATTCCGCGTAGCGAAAAATTCGGCATTCCACAATAAACAGCGTCAGCGCCATAAGCAAAAGCATATTTTAGTTTTTTCAAACTGCCGGCCGGAGCCAAAAGTTCGATAGGTTTGTTTTTAGCTTTCATTGATTTTGAATTTGTTAATAATACCTCCTTGACTGATTTGTTCCATTCTATGAATGTTTACATTATAAGAGTCTTTTTTTATATCGTCCAAATAAATCTCCACGCATTGGGTATTGGAAGTTTGAGGGCAGTTTTCCTGGCAAAACTCTTCCAAAATAAAGACTTCAATGGTCTGATTTTTTACAAAAGTTTTAGTTTCTTTTAATTTACTGCCTCTACTTTCCAAGATAACCGGAAGTTTGATTTTTAAACTATTTTGGTCCAACCATTGGGAGGTGGCTGATTGGCCGCTACAATCGGTTTTTAACTTAATAAAGTCATGATTGATTTCTTGGCCAAAAGTTTGGGTTTGGTTTGTTTGTTTAACTTTATTTTTAATTGGGCCTTGTTCCTGGCAGCCATAGAAAAAAATGACAAGACTTAAGAAAAAGCCGATTTTTAATAATTTCATAAGTTTGGTAAATTAAAGTTATAAAAATTTGAAGGACCTAAAACCTTAGCAAAAGTGAGGGAAAACTCAAGACAAAGTTATCTTGTTTTTCAGAGGCTGCTTAATTGGGCCGTTAAATTTGAATTAACAAACTTAATCTTTTAATCAAAATAAAAACAATGGCCAACCAGGAATCGGGATCAGAAATTTATCGGCATTTTAGAGACATTTACAAGAAAGCGCTGCATAAAGCGCGCAAAGTAAAAGGTTTGGAAGCAAAAAGGGAACAATATAACAATCTTGAAGGTTTAGATTTTAGAGAAGATTTATATGATGATGACGGAATACTCGAAATATATGAAAGAGCATTAAAGGGAGTTGATAAAGACTGCCTCGAAAATCGGGGGGATTACGAGATATCATTACAAAAGATGAACAAAAACTTGAACAATTGCAGGATGAAAAGATAAGGAATAATATTTTGTAATTATCTTAATTCATGTTAGGCTGAAATTAGTAATTTCTATAAAGAAAGGAGGTGAATCAAAGTGCAAAAAGGAACTAATGTTATTATGTGGCTTGCTTTAGTTTTAGCTTTGGCCGCGCTGGGTTTAGCCTGGATTTCTTACAACCGTACCGGGATAGATTTAGAAAAAAAGCTGCAGGTGCAGATGCGGGAAGGTTATGAGGAACTTCAAAGAGAATTGGCTTTGGCGGAAATTAGGACCGAACTTGCTTTGATTCAAACCGGATATCAAGCCACTGAAGATTATCAGGCCGCGTTGGAGCAGGCACAGGCAGTAAGAAAAGAGATAAATGAGTTTTATAAAGAGGCTCAAGGTCAAACCAAAGAGGAGTTGCCTCGGTTGAATCAGGAGTTTGATAAATTGGAGCAAGATTTAAGACAACAAAGCGCCAACTCTCTGGAGCAGTTAGAAAAAATTATTGAATTAATGCAACAAGACTTAAAGACTGCTGAAAAATAAAAAATCCAGGGAATATTTTTCAACTAAAAAACCAATATTCAATAATTATTTTCAATATCATTAATTTTTAATTTAAAAAATGGAAAAGATTAACAAAACTGCAACTAAAAAAAAGTTGAAGAAAAAAATCAACCGGGTTAAAAACAAGACCGAAAAGGAAATCGAGGAAATGAGAAATCAAGTGGAAAAAGCAATGAATAAGGCGGAAAGTTATGTAAGAAAAAATCCGACCAAGGCTACTTTGATTTCCGCGGGGATTGGAAGTGCAATTGGAGCTGCTATTACCGCTTTAATTTCCAGCTCAAGGAAGAAAAAATAAGCTTCAATTTTTGTCTGCGGGATAGATTTTCTTGCAGTCGCTTTGGTTTTAGACAAAAAAGACAAAGAGTTAAAATTGCAACAAAAAAACATCTTACAAAAGATGTTTTTTTGCTCAAATTGAAATTTTAATAAATTTTCAGCAGCTTTTTTGAGAAGATTTTTTACAATTTTTAGCCTTTGGCGATTCCTTTGTTTAAATAATCGTTTAGCTCTTTTATTTTAATCCGTTCCTGTTTCATGGAGTTTCGCTCTCTGATGGTGACGGTATTGTCTTTCAAACTGTCAAAATCAATGGTAATGCAGTAAGGTGTACCAATTTCATCTTGTCTTCGATAGCGTTTACCAATGTTGCCGTGATCGTCGAATTCCAAAGCAAATTTTTCTTTCAAGCCATCAAAAACTTCTTTAGCTTTTTTAACCAGCTCTTTTTTATTCTTTAAAAGCGGGAAAATAGCCGCCTTTACCGGAGCAATTTTTTTAGGAAAGTCTAAGAAAACCCGAGTTTCCTTTTCCAGTTTTTCTTCTCGATAAGCGCTTAATAAAGCCACCAAAATAGTTCTATCCAAACCAAAGGTAGGCTCCAACACATGAGGAGTGTAGCGACGATTTTTGACCGGATCAAAATATTCCAGTTTTTGATTGGATTTTTTGGAATGAGCGGTTAAATCGAAATCGGTCCGATGAGCTAAACCAAACAATTCCTTAAAACCAAAAGGATAACGATATTCAATGTCAATGGTCTTTTTAGAATAATGCGATAATTTAGCTTTAGGGTGTTCGTAGCGTCTTAGATTCTTTTTGTCAGCACCCACTTCCATAATGAATTCTTCCTGGAGCTGTAGCCACTGTTCAAATAAATCTTTCCATTCCACTAAAGGGTCAATGAAATATTCGATTTCCATTTGCTCAAATTCGCGAAGTCTAAAGATGAAATTACCGGCAACAATTTCGTTTCGAAAAGCCTTACCGATTTGGGCGATACCAAAAGGCACTTTAACGCGCATAGAATCCACAATATTTTTAAATTCCACAAAAATAGCGCCCGCGGTTTCCGGCCGCAGATAAACGGAACCTTCAAAACCGTTCATTTGAGTTTGAAACATCATGTTAAAGTTTTTGGCTGCAGTCCAGTCGGAAGCGCCACATTCGGGGCATTTGGCTTTTAGTTTTTTTAAGGTTTTATTTATTTTTTCCAATTCACCTTCCATATCTTGTCCGGTTAATTCTTCCACTAAATGATCGGCTCTAAAACGTTTTTTACATTTTTTACAGTCAATCATAGCGTCGTTGAAGCTTTCGGTATGGCCACTGGCTTCCCAAAGTTTGGGATGAAGTAAAATCGGTCCGTCAATGCCAACCATATCCGGTCGGTCTTGGACAAATTTTTTCCACCAAAGTTTTTTAATATTGTTTTTTAGCTCCGTTCCATAAGGGCCATAGCTGTAAGAATTAGCAAAACCGCCGTAAATATCGCAAGTCGGGAAGATAAATCCCCGTCTTTTGCAAAGCGCGGTTAGTTTTTCCATGGTTACATTGTTTTTGGCTGACATAGGTTTTGATTAATTGTTAATAGAACTTACGCACTTGGTAAATTCTTAGAAAAAAAGCTATTTTTACAGGTCTTTCCGTCAGAAGGCTTTAGACTTTAATTTCAGTTGTCCCATTTTTAAGGACAACTTAAGCTCTTCTTTTTTTGACTTTCAATAGTCTCTAAACCAAAAAAAGCTCGTCTCAAATATCCAGTTATTGAATATTCGGGACGAGCTTTGTTATGCCCGCGGTTCCACCCGCTTTCTCCAAAATTTCTTTAAATGCTTGTCCTTTGCGGAATCTTATCTGCCGGATTTTGGAGCTCTTTAAAGTTTTATAAGAAAAGGCGCCAATCTCTTTTCCAATTTAGATCATAGCAGAAGGAGGGGATTTGGCAAGGGGATTATTTTAAGGCTTTTTTAATAATTTTTCCCGATTTGATCTTCAAGCTATCTTTGGATATAACCAAAAAATATACAATAAAGATTTGGTTGAAACCAAATTTTTATTAGGCTATGGATTTCTTTTAGAGAATATTTGGAAATGAAGTTAGATAAAAAGTATCCGATTTTGAGTTTGAATCAAATCATCAAAAATAGGATTATTTCTTTTAAAGAAATTACCAAAACCCCTAAATTACTAGGTCATTTCAAAGATTATTTAAAGATCGGCTATTATCCGATTTTTAAAAATTATCAAAGAAAGATTTCAGTTTATGAAGCTTTAGCCGGAGTTATAGAAAAATCTGTTTATATGGATATAGCAGCCTATTATAGATTGAAAACTTCAACTTTGCCGATTTTTAAAAAGATTATTTATTTTATTCATACCTTAAAGCCATCTTCCATCCAAGGCGATTTTAGATGCAAGGATGTTATTTTGGAAGTTGGAGGATCAGGAAAAGATTTAAGTCAGATCAAAGGGCTTAACAATGCTTATTTGGTTTGCGATGATATCTTAACCGGAAATAATAAAAAAATCCGCTTTATTTATTGGGTTTTTTGTATTAGACATTTTAGAAACCTTAGCCTTGCAATATGGATTGGCTTTGTCTTTGAACCTCCAGCTTTTCCCTCGGAACCCCCAAACGCTTTGCATCAGAACCCCCAAACCCCCGCAACGGGGGCTTACTTGCAGTTAAGTGGTGATGATGAATTAAAGCTATATTTTCCCATTTAGTTTTTTAATGAAGGTTAACTTTAAATAGTAAGCCAAAAAAACCAAATGGAACAATCTAAACCCTCAGCCATAAATAAAACCCTATGACCAGTAAGCCCCCGTTGCGGGGGTTTGGGGGTTCTGCTGCAAAGCGTTTGGGGGTTCTTAACTTGATTTTTTTAGTAGAATTGCATTAGGATTAGGAGAGTAAAAAATAATCCAAATCAAAATGAAAAATCAAACAATTGCGGTTATCGGGATCGGTTATGTGGGCTTGCCATTGGCTTGTCTGGCCGCGGATAAGGGCTATCAGGTTCTGGGAGTCGATATCAATCAAAAACTGATTGATAAAGTTAATAAAGCTCAAGTTCCGTTTAAGGATGACTTAGTGAAAAAATTGCTTAAAAAAACGGTTCAAAGCGGAAATTTAAAAGCCTCTAACGACTTTAAGCTTTTGAAAAAGGTTGAAACAATTGCGGTTTGCGTACCAACTCCGGTGGATGAAAACTATCAGCCGGATTTTAAGCCTTTAATTTCGGCGGTTCAAAGAATCAAAGAAAATTTGGTCAAAGGCCAGCTGGTGATCATCGAATCTACCATTAACCCCGGCGTTTGCGAGGAAATCGTTTTGCCGATTTTGGAACAAGGCGGCAAAAAAGTGGGCAAAGATTTCTATTTGGCTCACGCGCCAGAACGAATCAACCCCGGCGATCCTAAATGGAATGTTTCCAACTTGCCCAGAAATGTAGGCGCTTTAAGTAAAACCGGACTTAAAAAAGCGGCTCAGTTTTATAGAGATATCATTGACGCGCCGATTAATGAAATGCAGTCCATCAAAGAAGCCGAAGCCACCAAAACCATTGAAAACGCTTTTCGAGACATTAATATCGCTTTTATCAACGAAATCGCCAAATCTTTTGATCAACTGGGAATTGATGTAGTTGATGTAATCAAAGGCGCTTCCAGCAAATTTTCCTTTATGGCGCACTGGCCCAGCTGCGGCGTGGGCGGTCACTGTATCCCGGTGGATCCCTATTACTTGATTCGAAAAGCCGAAACCGTGGGCTTTAGCCATGACTTTTTAAAGCTGGCTCGCCAAATCAACAACCACATGCCCAAATACACCGTCGAACTTTATCAAGATGAGCTTAACAAAGTGGGCTTGGCGGTAAAAGGCACCAAGACCGCGGTTTTGGGTATCGCTTACAAAGCCGACATCGACGACACTCGGGAAAGTCCTGCTTTTGAAATAATCGAAGAGTTGAAAAAAATGGGCGCCGATGTTTTAACTTATGATCCTTTGGTTTTAGAAAAGTCCACTGAAAAATCTCTCAAGCAGACCTTGAAAAAAGCGCAAGCTCTTTTAATTGTTACCGATCACAGCGAGTTTAAGGAAAAGCTGGACGGTCAAACTTTAAAGAAAAATAATATCAAAGTGGTTTTAGACGGCAAAAATTGTTTGGATAAAGAAGATATTGTAAAGGCGGGAGTGAATTATAAGGGGATTGGGCGATAACGCACCCTATCTTTCCCTGAAAAGGTGAGTTTTGAATTAAAACCGCGCTCCTTTGTCAATCGACATTTTCTTTTTAATGCTCATAGCTCCGCGTTGTTGCAGAGTTCTTCTTTTGTCTTTATCTTTTTTGATTTGTCTTTCCATATCAGCCAAGGCAAGATCTCCGGCTTCTTCGATTTTAGTACCTTTTTCCTCGCTTATATAATGATTTCCCGGAAATTTGATCTGAATTTCCACTCTGAATTCGCTATTGTTTAAACTATTTATTTCGATTTGGGAATTGACATTTTGATTGCTAATGTGTTTTTTTAATTTTTCTATTTTAGCGGCCAGATATTTTTTGGTTTCTTTTTCCACTTTGGTACCGGGGGTGTAAAATTTGATTTCCATAGTTTTTGGAATTAATAGGATTTATTTTATTAATGGAAACTGCCGGTCAATTTTTGATTTTTAAGCTTGGTTTTTAAATTTTTCCAGTGTTTCCTTTGATTAAATTATTTCAGTTTTTTGGAGAGTTGTAAAATATAAAATTGAAACTTAAATTTTTTAATGTTATTATTAGGGAATTATTTTAAACTTTAATTCATTGTCTTTTTGTCTTTTTTCCTGAAAAGGCACAAAAAAGGAAAGTTTATTTTTATGAAAAAAATAATTATTCGCGGCGCCAGAGAACATAATTTAAAAAATATCGATCTGGAGCTGCCCAGAGATAAATTTATTGTAATTACCGGGGTCTCGGGCTCCGGTAAATCCACTTTGGCTTTTGATACTATTTTTGCCGAAGGCCAGCGGCGTTATTTGGAGAGCCTTTCCAGTTACGCTCGGCAGTTTTTGGGTCAAATGGATAAGCCGGATGTGGATTTGGTTGAGGGTATGAGTCCCACTATTTCGATTAATCAAAAATCAATCGGCCATAACCCCAGATCAACAGTGGGAACCATCACTGAAATTTACGATTATTTAAGGCTTTTATACGCCAAAGCCGGAACCCCGCACTGTCCTTTTTGCGGTAAAAAAATCCAGAAAGTTTCTTTGGACGAGATGGTGGAGGAGATTTTGGAACAGTTTAAACAAGGTAAGTCAATCCGGATTTATTCCCCGGTGGTTAGAGGTAAAAAAGGCAATTACTCGACTCTTTTGGAAAATCTTTATAAAAAAGGTTATCACAAAGCAATCGTTAACGGTAAACAAATTAATTTGTCATCCGCTAAATTTATTGACCTGGATCGTTACAGTCGTCATAAAATCGAAGTTTTGATCGACGAGATTTTGGTGAATCCCGAAAATCTGGAAAGAATCAGCGAAAGCATTGAACAGGCTTTGAAATTGGCCGGCGGAATGGTGATTGTTAAAAGTTCAAAAAAGGAAATTTCTTTTAACCAAAAAATGATGTGCGTGAGCTGCAATTTCAGTTTTCCTGAAATCGAGCCGCGCTCTTTTTCTTTTAACAGTCCTTATGGGGCTTGTGCCGAATGCGGCGGTTTGGGAAAAAAATTCGAATTAAGCGAAGAGCTGATTATTCCGGATAAAAACAAAACCATCGGGGAGGGCGCTATTTTACCCTGGAGCTATCGGCGCAATAACTGGTTTGGCACCGTTATCGACGCGGTAGCCAGGGAGTACAAGGTTTCTGTAAAAGATAGAATTAAAGATATTCCCAAACACAAACTGGATAAAATTATTCATGGTCAAGAGGAGCCGGTAATGCTCAAAATCAGAACCTACAGCCGCGGTTCCAGAATCTGGACTATGAAATTTCAGGGTCTGTTAAATTATCTTAATCGTCGCTACAGCGAAACCGAGTCTGAAAAAATCAGAAAAGATATTCAAAAATATATGGTGGAAACCAGATGCCCGGTTTGTAAAGGTAGCCGCTTAAAAGAGGAAAGTCTTTTGGTCAAGATAGATAAAAAAAATATCAGCCAAATCACTCATCTTTCTGTGGATCAGGCTTTGGAGTTTTTTCAGAATTTAAAATTGAAAAAATCCAAAAAAATAATCGCTGATAAAATTAACAAGGAGATAATTAACCGGCTGACTTTTTTAAAAAATGTGGGGTTAGCTTATTTAACTTTGGATCGTTCCGCGGTAACTCTTTCCGGCGGAGAGTCGCAGCGGATTAGGTTGGCCAGCCAAGTGGGAGCCGCTTTGGTCGGGGTGATTTATATTTTGGATGAACCGTCGATAGGATTGCACGCCAAAGACAACAAAAGACTTTTAAAAACTCTTTTGCATCTAAGAGATATCGGTAATACCGTTATGGTAATTGAACACGATGAGGAAACTATGCGAAGCTGCGACTGGTTGGTGGATATTGGCCCGGGAGCCGGGGAAAAGGGAGGTAAAATAGTGGTCAGCGAAAATCTGGAAAAAGCTTTGAAAAATGAGGATTCAGCCACAGTAAGATATTTAAAGGGAATGGAAAAAATCGAAACACCGGACCAAAGACAAAAGCCCACTAAAAAAAAGCTAATAATAGAAAAAGCCAGCGAGCATAATTTAAAAAATTTGGATGTGGAAATCCCTTTGGAATTGTTCACCTGCGTTACCGGGGTCTCAGGTTCCGGTAAATCAACCCTTGTAAACGATATAGTTTGTAAGGCGCTTAGCCGGCATTTTTATCGTTCTTTGGAGCAGCCGGGGCGTCATAAGTCTATAAAAGGCCTTCATTTTATCGATAAAATTATCAATGTGGATCAATCGCCGATCGGGCGGACTCCGCGTTCCAATCCGGCTACTTACACCAAGGTTTTCACCCATATTCGCGATTTATTCGCTGCCACTCGGGACGCTCGGATAAAAGGCTACGGTCCCGGTAGATTCAGCTTTAATGTCTCCGGCGGCCGCTGCGACAATTGTCAGGGTGAAGGTTTTTTAAAGGTGGAAATGCAGTTTTTACCCGATGTTTATTTACCCTGCGATGTCTGCGAAGGTAAAAGATATAAAAAGGATACTTTAAAAGTTCAATATAAAGGTAAAAATATTTC
Organism: Candidatus Moraniibacteriota bacterium; assembly: GCA_014729725.1. Lineage (GTDB taxonomy): Bacteria > Patescibacteriota > Minisyncoccia > CAIUEV01 > JAHKAQ01 > WJJL01. The sequence continues at coordinate 11,881 of WJJL01000017.1, forward strand.
CGAAGTCTTGGATATGACCGTGGATGAAGCGGTTGATTTTTTTTCTGATATTCCTCAAATTTGCGATATTTTAAAAGTGATCGCGGATGTCGGTTTAGGATATATTAAATTGGGCCAGCCGGCTACCACTTTGTCCGGAGGAGAGGCGCAGCGGGTTAAGTTGGCCTCCGAGTTGGCCAAGAAATCCACTTCCAAAACCTTTTATGTCCTGGACGAGCCTACCACCGGCCTTCACTTTCAAGATATTCAAAAGCTGCTTTCAGTGGTTGAAAGACTGGTGGATCAGGGCAATACGGTTTTGATGATTGAACACAATATGGATGTTATTAAATCCGCGGATTGGATTATTGATTTAGGCCCCCACGGCGGTCAAAAAGGCGGAAAAATCATCGCCCGGGGATCCCCTGAAGAAGTGGCTAAATATGAAGAAAGTTTTACCGGCCAGTATTTAAAAAAATATTTAAAGTAATTTTTATTTTTTTAAAAAAACAAAAAAACAATAGTGGAACTGCCTTTTGAAAATCAAGAATTCCCCGCCCTTTTTTAAGCTTGTAATTTGTCGGTTTAGCTGATTCGATTTACTATTTTTTGCGATTTTGCTTTTAATAATTTTGTTTCTAAATTTTAAGTCCAACAATAAAAAATAACAGCCGGTCTCCGGGCATCTTTTAAATTGATGTTATTCAGGATATTTTTTGTTAACCACCGCCCTTTAAGTTTAGTTTTACCTATTTAAAATACCGAGAGGTTTAATAAATTTTTATGTCAATCTTTTTTAGTTCCAACCGGGATCAGAAAAAATTTGTTAGGAAAAAACTGGCTCAATATTATCCTAATTTTAAATCCGGCGGTTATTTTTATAAAAAATTTATAAAAAATCTAATTCATAAAGATTCAATAATTTTAGATGCGGGTTGCGGAGAAAAAGGGCTTATCGAAAGCTTCAACGGTCAAGCCAAATTGATTATCGGAGTTGATGTTGATAAAAAGGAGTTGAGAAAAAATAAAATCGCCCAAAAAAAGATAGCAGCCGATTTAAAAGCCATTCCTTTAAAAAACAACAGCCTTGATTTAGTGGTATGCGAATTTGTTTTAGAGCATCTGAACAATCCCAAACCGGTGATTAAGGAAATTTTTCGAGTTTTAAAACCGGGCGGCGGTTTTGTTTTTATTACGCCGAATGTGGTTAACCCCATTATGTTTTTAAGTAAAATTTCACCCCACAGACTTCATGAATTTTTGTTAAAAAATTTACTTAAAAAACCGACCCGGGCTCACCGGACTTATTATAAGGCAAACACATTAACAAGATTAAAGATCTTAGCTAAAATCGGCGGCTTTGAGAGATTAAAAATTGTAAGGGCCGGCAATAGCGAATATTTGGGTTTTTGTAAACCTCTGGTAATTCCTTCAATTTTTTTAGAAAAACTGATGGTCCACAGACCCTTAACAATCTTTCAGATGTATTTGGTAGGTTGTTTTGTAAAAAGGTTAAGGACTAATTAAGAAACCTGTAAAAGACAAGGTGATGTGCGAAATTTTGATTTTTGAGGCATAATGGTTCTAATTATGGTGAAAAATTATTTCAAAAAAATTGCCGGAAAATGAAAATTGGAGTAGTTGATTTTTTTCAGAGGTTCCTTTGGGTTTAATTGGTTTGGATTGATTTTTAAAAATTGGGAATTATTTAAAGCTGCTTGTAACCGCTCTTAAATCAGGGAATTGAAAATTTTTATGTTTAGCGCTAACTGTTTGTTTTGTCTTTAAAACAAGGATCTCCGGTTCTGTCATTTGTAAGCCACGGCACAGCAGAGATAATCAAAACCCAAGCAAACAGGGATAGCGATTATTCAATTAAGATAATTTAATGAAAATAAAAAAAAGAATCCCCCTGCTTTTTATTGGAATTTTCTTTTTGATTGTAATTTTTTTTGTTTTTGACCTTAAAAAATACCTGAATCTTGAATTCATAAAGAATTGGATTAACGATTGGGGCGTTTTTGCCCCTTTGGCTTTTATGATCATTTATTTTTTGGCGGTTCTGTTTTTTGTTTCCGCCGCCGGGTTAAGCGTGGGAGCCGGAATTTTATTTGGGAATTTATATGGTACGATTTATACTGTAATTGCGGCCACTTTGGCGGCTCAGGCCGCTTTTTATCTGGCGCGTTTTTTTGGCAGAGATTTGATAGACAGCTTACCTAAAAGCGATTGGGGAAGAAGAATAAAACAGGTTGATAAAAGAGTGGGACAAAACAGTTTTAAACATCTTTTTATTTTACGCGCTTTGTTTCTTCCCTACATTCCCTTAAGCTACGCCGCTGGTTTAGGCAAAAAAGTCAATCCATGGGGATTTTTAGGGGCAACTTTTCTAAGCAATGCTATTTTCACGCCCGCTTTTGTATTTTTGGGAGATTCTTTATTAAAAGGTCCAAAAGCTTTAATCCTGCCAGGATCTTTAATCTTTTTAGTATTATTGATTCCTAAATTAATAAAAAGGTTTCGCGGTTAAGTTTTTTGGTTTTTCAAAGTATTAAGCTACAATAAACAAAGTCAACAGTTAGACTTTTTAGAGGATTTTTAATGAACAAAAAGGAATTCGACATTATAATAATTGGAGCCGGTTCAGCGGGTTTGAATGTGGCGGGATTTATGAATCAAGCCGGTTTCAAAACCCTTCTTATTGATCGCTCCGATTATAATATAGGAGGAGATTGTTTGAATTTTGGCTGTGTTCCCAGCAAGGCCTTAATTCATCTTGCCAGAAAAGTTAAGGCAGCCGGAGAACTGGAAAACTTTAATTTGGTTTTTAAAAATAAAATCGATATCAAAAAAGTCACTCAATACATCGATAAAAAACAAGCCGTTATCAAAAAACACGAAAACGCGAGAAATCTTCGTAAAAAAGGGATTAATGTAGTTTTGGGAAAGGCTGAATTTGTTTGTAAAAAAACAGTAAGAGTTGGAAAAGAAATTTATCAAGGCAAAAAAATAGTTATCGCTACAGGTTCCAGACCCAGAGTGCCTGGAATTCCGGGCTTAAAAAAGGTGGATTATTATACCAATGAAACTGTTTTTGATATAAAGTATCTTCCCCGGAAATTTCTGGTTGTCGGTGGCGGTCCTATTGGAATTGAGTTGGGGCAGGCTTTTAGCGATTTGGGTTGTCAGGTAACAGTGATTCAGGCCCAGAATCGTATTTTACCCAAAGAAGATACGGATCTTTCGGATATTTTACTAAAAGAGCTGAAAAGGCGGGGTATAAAATTTTTTTTAAATTATCGTTTGAGTTCTTTTAGAAATAAAAACACCGCTTTAATTAAAAATAAAAAAAATGGCTCTGTTTTAAAGGTTAATTTTGACGCGGTGCTTTTAGCTGTTGGACGAAGTATTGATTTGGGCGGTTTAAATCTTGAAAAAGCTGCTGTTGAAACCAATGAAAAAGGATTTTTAAAAATAAATGACAAATTGACCACCACAAATAAAAGTATTTTTGTTTGTGGCGATGCGGCGGGAAGTCTTCAGTTTACCCATGCCGCCGAATTGCACGCTAAAATTGTTATTAATAATTTTTTTTCTCCTTTTTCCAAAAAACTGGATTATAAAAATTTTTCCCGGGTTATTTATACTACTCCGGAAGTAGCTGCTTTTGGAAAAAGCAAAGCCCGGTTAAAAAAGGAAAAAGTTAATTTTAAAGTTTTAACCAATGATTTTAAGCAGGACGACCGGGCCATTATTGAAGATTACCCCTCATCTTATTTAAAACTTTTTGTCGCCAAAAACAAGATCCTGGGAGGAGCCATGATTGCTCCTAATGCCGGTGAATTAGTTCAGGAATTGATTTTAGCCAATTCTTCAGGAGTAAAAATTTCAGAAATTTTTGATAAAATTTATCCTTATCCCACTGCGACTCGAGTAAATAAAAGCACTGTTACTGCGCTTTTTTCTCAAAAACTTAAAAAAACATGGTTGAGAAAGCTGCTGCGATTGCTTTATTAAACAAAAAGACCGGCATTTGATTAAGCCGTATTCTAAGAAAAGAATAAAAATAAGTTTTGGCATTTTTATAAAATGTTTTGCCAATCAAGAACCGGAGAAAATATTGATAAATTTAATGAAAGAAAATGATAGAGTATTTTATTTAGGACAATACAAAAAACCCGAAAAAGATTTCAAGGTTTTTTGCTAACAAGTGTTTGTTTGTTAGAATATATAATCAGTAAAAAAACTCCGAAAAGTGCAATATGTGGTGGACGCCTACACAAATTTGACAGAAATAAAAACTTCTGCTAAATTTTTTGTTAGTCTTTAATCTCAACTTTATTTGAAGTGACAATCCAAAAATTTTTCGATAAAAATAAATAGCATTAACCTCAAGAGACAAGGAGTCTTTGTTTTTCTTTGTCTTTTGAGATTATTGGAAAAGTTGTCAAACCACAAAAGGCCATCAGGGTTAAAAAATAATTCCAACAATAAGCGGTAGAATCAAAAAATGTTAATTGATTTAAGATTAACAATAAAATGATTTAAATTCAACGCCGGTTCAATCCAAATCAAACAGCAAACCGGATTTTAATACAAAATTTTACTAAGCGGCTTTGTTAACTATATAACTCTATGTCAAAAATTAAATCAGCAAAAAGACTAAAACTAAAGTCTAAATTTAGCGCTCATTCCAGCTTATCCAAGAGAAAATTTTTAAATGATATGGGGAAAATTTATTCTCTGCCGGATTTAATAGAGGCTCAAAAAAGATCCTATCAATGGCTGATCAAAGAGGGAATCCAGGAATTGCTGGAGGAAATTTCCCCAATCAGGGATTATACCGGAAAAAATTTGGATCTTTATTTCTCCAGTTTTTATTTGGATGAAGCAAAATACGATGAAAGAATCGCCAAGGAAAGAAACATTTCTTATGAAGCACCCATCAGAATAAGAGTCAAGCTTATCAATAAACAAACCAAAAAAGAAACCGAACAAGAGATTTATTTGGGCGAATTCCCTTTAATGAGCAAAAGCGGGACTTTTATTATCAATGGAGTAGAAAGAGTGGTTGTGTCTCAGCTTTTAAGATCAGCCGGGGTGTTTTTTACCAGCCGTCAATTTAGAGGCAGAAATCTTTTCGGAGCCAAAATCATTCCCAGTCGGGGAGCTTGGCTGGAATTTGAAACCGATCCAAATGATGTAATTTCTGTTAAAATCGATAGAAAAAGAAAAATTCCGGTAACCGCTTTGATTAGAATTTTCGGTTATTCCAAAAACAGTCAAATCAAGAAACTTTTTGCCGATGTAGACACAGGAGAAACAAAATATATCGAAGAAACTTTAAAAAAGGATGTTTCCACTAACGAAGGCGAAGGTTATAAAGAGGTTTATAAAAGAATCAGACCCGGAGATATGGCCACAGAAGAAAACGCCAAACAAATGATCGATTCGATGTTTTTTGATTTTAATCATTATGATCTTTCCAAAGTGGGAAGATACAGAACCAATCGAAGATTAAAATTAAAGCCTAAAAACCGAAAAAAAGAACAAGATATGACTTTAAGATCCGAAGATTTAATTGAGACTATCAAAGAAATTATTCGCTTAAACAATGATTCCAAAGCCGAAGGAGACGATATCGACCATCTGGGCAACAGGAGAGTAAGAGCTATCGGAGAGTTGGTGCAGGCCAAAATCAGAGTTGGCTTTGCCAGAATGGAAAGAAATATAAAAGACAGAATGAGTACTTGCGATTTGGAAACTGTCCTTCCTGGTCAGTTAATCAATTCTCGGCCGGTGGCGGCTGTTTTAAAAGAGTTTTTTGCTAGCTCCCAGTTATCTCAATATATGGATCATGTCAATCCTTTAGCCGAACTGGAGCATAAAAGAAGACTCTCGGCAATGGGTCCGGGCGGACTTACCAGAGAAAGAGCCAGTTTTGAGGTAAGAGATGTTCATACCAGTCATTATGGAAGAATCTGCCCGATTCAAACGCCGGAAGGCCCTAATATTGGTTTGGTAACTCATTTGGCCTGTTATGCCAGAGTCAACGATTATGGTTTTTTGGAAACTCCTTATAGGAAGGTGGAAAAGGATAAAGACGGTAAACCCAGATTAACCGAACAGGTTGATTATTTAACCGCTGACGAAGAGGAAAAATTTAATATTGTTCAGGCCGGCACCCCGGTGGATGAAAAAGGCTATTTTGTAAAAGACAAGGTTCAAGCCAGAGTAAAAGGGGAGGCTAGTTTGATTTCTGGCGAACTGGCGGATTATGTGGATATTTCCCCCAAACAGATTGTCAGTGTGGCCACTTCCTTAATTCCGTTTTTAGAACACGATGACGCGAATCGAGCCTTGATGGGCTCTAATATGCAGCGTCAGGCGGTTTCTTGTATAAAACCTCAAGCTCCAGTAGTGGGGACCGGTATTGAAGACAAAGCTGCCGCTGACTCCGGACAAGTGGTTTTAGCTGAAGAATCCGGGGTTGTTAAAGAAGTGGATGCCGATCACATTACTGTTAAAAGCGGTAAAGGTAAAATGCAAAATTACGATTTACTCACTTTTGCCAAATCCAACGCTTTTACCTGCATTAGTCAAATCCCGGCGGTTGATGTCGGGCAAAAAATTACCAAGGGTCAGTTATTGGCCGACGGGGCTTCAACTGATCAAGGCGAATTGGCTTTAGGTCAAAATGTTTTGGTGGCTTTTGTTCCCTGGCACGGTTATAACTTTGAGGACGCCATTATTATTTCCGAACGCTTGGTTCACGATGATAATTATAGTTCCATTCATATCGAGGATCACAGTATCGATGTCAGAGACACCCGTTTGGGTCCGGAAATCGTAACTCGCGATATTCCCAACATAGGCGAGGAAAGATTGAAAAATCTTGATGAAGAAGGGATTGTAAGAATCGGAGCCGAAGTCAGTGCCGGCGATATTTTAGTGGGAAAAATTACGCCCAAAGGCGAAAGCGATTTAACCGCTGAAGAAAGACTTTTAAGAGCCATTTTCGGAGAAAAATCCCGAGATATTAAAGACAGCTCTCTTTATATGCCAAACGGAGAACGCTGCAAAGTTGTCGGAGTAAAGATATTTTCCAGAGATCAGGGAGATAAACTTCCTTCCGGAGTAATTAAACAAATTCAAATTACAGTGGCGCAGCTTAGAAAGGTTCAAGAAGGCGATAAATTAGCTGGAAGACACGGGAATAAAGGAGTTATTGCCAAGATTCTACCCAGAGAGGATATGCCTTATCTTCCTGATGGAACCCCGGTTGATATTGTTTTAAATCCTTTGGGAGTGGCTTCGCGTATGAATATAGGTCAGATTCTGGAAACTCATTTGGGATGGGCAGCTAAAACTTTGGGCTATAAAGTGGCCTCCCCGGTTTTGGGAGGAGTAAGCGAGACTCAAATTTCCAGACAATTAAAAAAAGCGGGCTTACCGGAAGACGGCAAAGTTGAATTAATAGACGGCGTTACCGGAGAATATTTCGATAATAAAGTAAATGTGGGCATAATGTATGTGATGAAGTTAAATCATTTGGTGGAAGACAAAATTCACATGAGATCCATTGGCCCTTATTCTTTAATTACCCAGCAGCCTCTTGGAGGAAAAGCTCAATTCGGAGGTCAGAGATTTGGGGAAATGGAGGTTTGGGCGTTAGAAGCTTACGGAAGCGCCTATACCTTGCAAGAGATGTTGACTATTAAATCCGATGATGTAAGAGGAAGATCAAAAGCTTACGAGTCCATTGTCAAAGGGGAAGAAATTCAAAGTCCCAATGTTCCGACCTCTTTGCATGTTTTGGTTAATGAAATGAAAGGCCTGTGTTTAAATGTTGAATTACTGGAAGAAAAGGAATAATTTTTAAAATTTTTGGATTTATATTTTGGTCCTACTCAATTTTTTAATAAAACTCTAATTTAAATTTATGAGCAATAAGGTTAGCGATTTTAAAGCGGTAAAATTAAAACTTGCTTCTCCCCAGGAAATTCTGGATTGGTCCCATGGTGAAGTTTTAAAACCGGAAACCATTAACTATAGAACCCAAAGATTTGAAAAAGACGGACTTTTTTGCGAAAAGATTTTCGGACCCAGTAAAGATTGGGAATGTTATTGCGGTAAATATAAAAGAATCAGATATAAAGGAATAATTTGCGACAAATGCGGAGTGGAAGTTACCAGAAGTATTGTCAGAAGAGAAAGAATGGGACATATTAGTTTGGCGGTTCCGGTAGCCCATATTTGGTATTTAAGAGGGGCCCCTTCCAGAATAGGCTTGATTTTAAACATGAATACCAGTGATTTGGAAAGGGTGGTTTATTTTGCAAGTTATATAATTACAAGAGTTAATGAAGATGAAAGGGCAAAAGTAGTAAAAGAAATCGATAAACAGTATAAAACAAAAGTAAAAGAGCTAAAATCCTCTAAAAAAACCAAAAAAGAGCGCGAAGAGGAAATAGATGAGTTAAAGAAACAACGCCGGGAATCCAAAGAAATCATTGATTCTCTAAAAGTAAAAAAAGTGATTTCTGAAAACGAATATCGTGATATTTCTTTTAGGTATGGTCATGTATTTGAAGCCGGTATCGGAGCCGAAGCGATTCAGCGAATTTTATCTGAAATTAATTTGCAAAAAGAGGTTGAAAAACTGCAGAATCAGTTAAAAAGTGAAGCCAAGGGTTTGAATAAAAAGAAAATTCTGAAAAGACTGCGTTTAATGAAAGGTATGCTAAAGTCTTTAATTAAACCCGAGTGGATGCTCTCCACAGTTATTCCGGTTATTCCGCCTGATTTGCGCCCGATGGTTCAATTGGACGGGGGTCGTTTCGCTACTTCGGATTTAAATGATCTTTACAGAAGAATTATAAATAGAAACAACAGGTTGAAAAAACTTTTGTTAATCGGCGCTCCGGAAGTGATTTGTAGAAATGAAAAAAGGATGCTCCAGGAATCGGTTGATGCTTTGTTTGATAATTCCGCCAGAAGAAGTCAGGTTTCGGTAGTCGCTTCCACAGGACAAAGAAGGCCGCTAAAATCGCTGGCCGATATGTTAAAAGGCAAACAAGGCCGTTTCAGACAGAATCTGCTTGGTAAAAGAGTTGATTATTCAGCGCGTTCCGTAATCGTGGTGGGAGCCAATTTAAAAATCGATCAGTGTGGTTTGCCTAAGAAAATGGCTTTAGAGTTGTATAAACCTTTTATAATAGAAAAATTAATTAAACGCGGTTATGCTCATAATGTAAGAAGCGCCGGCAGATTGGTGGAGCAGGAAACCACTGAAGCTTATGAAATTTTGGAAGAGGTTATTCAAAATCATCATGTAATTTTGAATCGAGCCCCAACGCTTCACAGATTGGGGATTCAGTCATTTCAACCCATTTTAATTGAGGGAAAATCGATTCGAATTCATCCTATGGTTTGCGCCGCTTTTAACGCCGATTTCGACGGAGATCAAATGGCGGTTCATCTTCCTTTAACCGATAAAGCAAGAGAAGAATGCGCCAATATTATGCTTTCCAAAAATAATCTTCTTAAACCCTCCACCGGAGAGCCAATCGCTATTCCCACTCAAGATATTGTGCTTGGTCTTTATTATATGACCGAACTAAAAGATTTGGAAAACAAACAGCCAAAATTGGCCGGTTCTTTTCAAGAGGCTTTGATTTTGTATGAAATGGGACAGATAAGTTTGAGAGAAAAAATTATAGTCAACGATGAAGACAACGCCCAGATGGAAACTTGTGTGGGAAGGATAATGGTTAACCAGATACTTCCCGATAAAATGCCTTTTATTAACGAGCACTTAAATAAGAAAAAAATTAAACAAATTATCGCCACTTTATTCAGGCTGGTCGGGATGCAGGAAGTTTCCAAGGTGATTGATGATTTGAAAAATCTTGGATTTAGCCAGGCCACAAAATCCGGAATATCCTGGGGAATGAAGGATACAAAAGTGCCTAAAAATAAATCCAAATTCATTGAACAGGCGGAAACTAAAATTAAAGAAATTGATGAACAGTATAATATGGGGCTTTTAACTAAAGAGGAAAGAAAAAGTCAAGTAATTCAAATTTGGAACAGCTGCCGTGATCAAATTGCTCAAGAGGTGGAAAAAGAGATTGACAAAAAAGGTTCGGTTTTTTCCATGGTGGATTCCGGGGCCAGAGGAACTATGGCGGTTTTGGTTCAGTTGACCGGTATGAGAGGATTAATGGCCAATCCAAAAGGAGATATTATTGAACTGCCGGTTAGAGACAGTTTTAAAGAAGGTTTAAATGTTTTGGAATACTTTATCTCTTCCCATGGAGCCAGAAAAGGTATGGCAGATACCGCTCTTAGAACCGCAACAGCCGGTTATCTAACCAGAAGATTAGTGGATGTAGCTCAAGATGTTATTGTAATTGAAGAGGATTGCGGGGCCAAAGAAGGTTCTGTTTTATACAAAAGCGACACCGAAGAGGTTGGAGGAGATTTCAGCGACAGGCTGGAAGGCAGAGTGGCTTTAAAAGATGTTATCGATCCGAAAAATAAAGAAATTATAGTCAAAGGCGGAGAATTAATCACCAGAGAAAAAGCGGAGCGAATCAATAATTCCAAGCTGGAAAAAGTTGAAATAAGATCTTTAGTTTACTGTAAAACCAAAAACGGAATTTGTCGAACTTGCTACGGTTATGATTTAGGTAAAAAACAACTGGTGGAGCTGGGTCAAGCTGTTGGAGTGATAGCGGCTCAATCTATCGGAGAACCCGGAACTCAGCTGACTATGAGAACCTTTCACGCAGGAGGCGTAGCCGGAGAGGATATTGTTTCCGGTTTGCCCAGGGTTGAGGAAATATTTGAAGCAAGAGTTCCCAAAGGAGAGGCTCTTATTTCGGAAGTTGACGGAAAAGTGCTTGACATTAAAGAGGAAAACAAGCAAAAAATTATTGAAATTAAGCCTGATAAAAAAGGTCAGGATGTTAAAAATTATACGGTTGGATCAAATTCGGTTTTACTTATATCCAAAGGGGATTTAGTGGTCAAAGGACAACAGCTTGTTTCCGGTCATATAGATTTAAAGAAGTTGTTTAAATTATGCGGCTTAAAAACGGTACACCGCTATATTACCAAAGAAATTCAAGAAGTTTACGCCTCTCAAGGTGAAAGTATTGATGACAAGCACATAGAAATTATCATAAGACAAATGACTTCCAGAAAAAAAATAGTGGAATCGGGCGACAGTCAATTAATTGTTGGTGATGTGATCGAGGATTCAAGAGTAGAGGAAATTAATGAAAAACTGGCTAAAGCCGGCCAAAAACCGGTTAAAGTTGAAGATATGCTTTTGGGAATTACCAAAGTTTCTCTCTCCACCAATAGCTTCCTATCAGCGGCTTCCTTTATGCACACCGCTCAGGTTTTAATAGAGGCTTCTTTGCTGGGCAAAGTGGATCCTTTAAAGGGTCTAAAAGAAAATGTGATTTTAGGAAAATTAATTCCGGCTGGAAGCGGTTTTGAAGGCTAAAAAATAAAAAATTCTTTTTAAGTTTACAAGTTTTAGTATAAAAATTATACTGTTTTTAATAGTGGAATTACTATTTTAAGGAAAAAAGCAATCGGCGCTTTAAATTAATTTTTTAAACACAAACCAAAATGCCGGAAAGTTTAGAATACCTATTTGGCAGCAAAAAAAAGCTTAGATTGATTAAAACTTTTATTTTAAATGCCGATATTCCTTTCACTTCAAAAGAGATTTCTCAAAGAATTAAATTTCCCTGCAAATCTGTTTCATCGGAGCTTTTAAAAATGGAAAAAACCGGTTTTATCAAGTCAAAAAAAAGAAAAAACAGAAAGTTTTATTTTTTAAACAAAAATTATATTTTTTATGCTGATTTGAAAAACATTGTGGCCAAATGCAACATTACTCCTCAAAGTAAAACTTTAAATTCCATTAAAAAATGTGGCGATATTGTTTGCGCGGTTTTGACCGGGATTTTTGTGGATGATAAAAAAAGTATGGTTGATCTTTTTATCGCCGGCGAGCGCTTGTCCAAAAACAGGATTTCCAAGTTGATCGGCGATATAGAAGCCGATATAGGCAGAGAGATTCGCTACTCTGTGATGGGCAGCGAGGAATTGATTTATAGATCGGAAATGCTTGATAAATTTGTTACCGATATTTTAGACGAAGATAATATAATTTTAGTTAATAGAATCAGAGAAAAAAGAAAGAAATATCGAAAAAGCCTTAAAAATGTCTATCGATAAAAAGAAAAACCTAAAATCATCAAAAAGTCAAAAATCTTTCAGCTTTTTAGCCGATAAGGTAATTCGCTTTTTTTTTGTAATTTCTTTGACGGTCAATATTTTGACTTGGCTTTTGATTTCGGTGAAGCTTTTTACTCTTTCCAGCCCCATAATTCTTAGCTATAATGCTTTTTTGGGAGTAAACGAGAAGGGCGCAAAATATTTAACAGTGGTTTTTCCGATTTTAGGTTTATTTATAATTTTTCTAAATTACGCTTTAGGTCAATTGTTTAAAAAAGACAGTTTGGTAACCAGTCGGATTTTGGCGGCCACCTCTTTATTGTTTAATTTAATTATGATAATCGCGGTCTCAGCTTTGATTTTTGTAAATGATATATACTAGGGAAGCTAGTTAGCTTGACCCCCCGGAATGCTTGATTGCGATAAAATTTAGTAAATTTTTATGAAATACCCCGATTTTCCCCAAAATAAGGATTCTAAAGAATATAAGCTGCATCGAAGAATAGAGATGATCCCCGGAATTTTAACCTGGGGCACTTTGCTTGGTTCGGTTTTTCTTTCTTTTGTGTGGCCGGTGGCGGCGGTGATTTTAATTATTTTTTACGATATTTTTTGGTTAATAAAAGTTTTTGTAATAACCGTGCATTCAGTTATCGCTTTTAGCCGGCTGGGCAAGGCCAAAAAAGAAAATTGGCTTAAAAAATGTGAAAATTTGGGAACCAAAGACGGATTGAATTTAAAAAATGTCTATCATTTAATTATTATTCCTTACTATAATGAAGGGCTGGAGATTTTAGAGCCGGGGATTAAATCGATTGTCGATTCCAATTATCCCAACGATAGAATTATTATTTCTATGAGCAGCGAGGAGCGGGCCGGAAAACAGGCCAATCAAAAACAGGAAATTTTAAAACAAAAATACGGTTCTGAATTTAAAGCTTTTTTAACTTCAGTGCACCCCGATATTAAAGGCCGGATGAAGGTTAAATCCAATAACGCCAACTGGGGCGCCAAGCGGGCTGTGAAATATTTAAAAAAAGAAAATATTGATTTTGATAAAGTAATAGTCTCAAACTTTGATTGCGACAGCTGTATTCACCGGGAATATCTGGGAGCGGCTTCTTATCATTTTATTAAGACCAAAAAAAGGTATAAAAGCAGCTACCAGCCGCTTCCCGTCTATAACAATAATATTTGGGATGCGATTGCTTTGGTTAGAATAATCGCCTTGGGCTGTTCTTTTTGGCATATGATCGAGAGTACTAGGCCGGAGAGATTGGTAACCTTTTCCTCTCATTCCATGAGCCTTAGAGCCTTGATGGAAGTCGGCTTTTGGCAAGAGGATGTAATTAGCGACGATTCCGCTATATTTTGGCAGTGCTATATTTATTACAATGGAGATTACCGGGTTCAACCCCTTTATCTTCCGGTTTCCATGGATGCGACTTTATCGAATTGTTTTTTAAAAACAATCGTTAATCAGTACAAGCAAAAAAGACGCTGGGCCTATGGAGTGGAAAATTTTCCCAGAGTGGTCAGAGCTTTTTTAAAAAATTCCAAAATTCCTTTTACTGAACGCTTAAGGCTTTCTTTTATAATGTTGGAGGGCCATTACTCCTGGGCCACTTCCTCACTGATCATTCTTTTATTGGGTTGGCTGCCGCTAATTATCGGGGGTAATGAATTTAACGAAACCGTTTTATCTCATAGCCTGCCGGTAATTACGAAAAATCTTTTAACTGTCGGTATGATCGGTTTAATCGTGTCTATGTTTTTAAGTTTTTTTATGTTACCGCCCAAACCTAAAAAATACGGTAAATTAAAATATTTAAGTATATTTTTTCAATGGCTTTTAATTCCTTTAGTGGCTCCTTTATTCGGTATTCCCGCGATTGAATCCCAAACCCGTTTAATGCTTGGTAAATATTTCAAAAGCTTTTGGGTAAGTGAGAAAATGAGAAAGGAGTAATTTTTTATTGCAATTTGGAAATTTTTTGCTATGCTAAAGAAAGACTTTAATTTAAAGCTTAAATTATAAAAATGTCAACCTATGAAAAATTGGGAAGAGGCTTAAAGGAAAGAGGATCGGCAAAATCAAAACCTGACGAAAAAGACCTTCCCAAACTTCAGGAAATTCTCAATGAGACCGAACACGAAGTTTTGAAATTTGGGATAGTTTCAATTTTGTCAAAGGAAAATGAGAATGAAATTGTTGAAAAGTTGTTTAAAAAACAAGTTGTTGATGGTGAGAAAGATATACAAAAGATTTTAAATGCCCAAAAAGAGGCTCAAAAAGCAAAAGTCAAAATAGACCAGTTTATTGAAATGGCAAAATCCAAAGAAATAATTAAACAAGCACTTATTCACTCTCAAAAACAAGGGGATCTGGCTTACCAAGATTTGGTAAAAGATGAAGCTTTAATAGAAGCGGTAGCTGATCCGAAAAATTTGATGAAAATTTATGTTGAAAAACCTGTTGAATTTGGAGAAATCATGGATAAAACCTCCCAATTTGTTGAATTTCATAATAAAGCTTTTGCGCCCTTGAAGACCGGTGAAGAAGCGATTCAATCAAAATATGGTATTGGAGAAGATGATTTTAATAGATTAATAGACATTGAAGATCAAAATGAAGCTGAAAAGCAAATCAAAAAATATGTTCAAGAAAATGTTTCCTTTATTCCGCGGCTGACATTTGAAATGGGAGCACCATCTTTAAAAACCAGAAAGGAAGCTGGAAAAATAATCCGGAGTTTTAGAAAAAATTGGAAAGATTTTTTAGATAAAAGTGAGAAAAAATTAGAAAAAGTCGGAGAAGAATTAAGAAAAAGTATTTTTGATGAAGAATTTGTTAAAAAATTGATGGAAATCGCTCAAACAAACAAGAGGGAGTCATCTGAAAATCCACTTGGTTTACCTCAAAGACTTTTGGAAAATGACGCAGGAAAACTTCATGAAGATTTTAAAGAATATATTGGACAAGAATGGTCAGGTGGGGTAACAGGATTTAATGATAAATGGCCTGATCAGAGATATAAAGACGGGGGTGAAAAATTCAGAAAACAATTTTTAGAAACTCAGTATCCTCAAATGGCCGGAGGCTCAAGTTTTTTTAGCAAGACTTTAATGGAAATTTTTGATAGAATTTTAAAAAATGTGGAAAAATATACTTAAAAACTTTTTTATCTCTAATTTTTAAATTTTTATCTCATGGACAAACAAGATCAACTTTTCAACCAACTTCAGGATATTATTTTGCAAGGCGATGAATATAAAGTCAAAAAATTCGTGTTAGAAAATTTCAATGATTTCCCCAAGGACTTTCAAAAAGAAATAGCCGTATCTTTATTCAAAGACGGATTAGACAATGTTATAGCCGACAAATTCAAGGAATTTGAAATTAAGCGCAGAAATTTACAAATTATGATTGATGCGGCCAGGGAAGAGCTGGAAAAAGCGAAGGAGGAAGAAGAAACGCAATAAAGACTTTTGTATTTTTTAACAAAAAAAACAGTCAGTTTATATTAATTTAAGCTAAGCTAACCATGCCGGATCCTAACTCCAATCAACAGTCTCAAGGACACCAGCGGGAAATACCCGATTCCGAAAATTTTGCTTTTGAGGAAAATGTAGGAGAATCTCAGGAGCCAAAACCTCAAGAAGGCCCGTCGGGACCTGAACCGGTCCAGCCCGTTCAGGAAAATCAAACAGAATTCGGACCAAGTCAGGAATCGCTTAGCGAAAGTGAAAAAACCGAACAAGATCGGTTTGAAAAGCAGGGTAAAAGCCGATCGGTTCAGACCAAACCGGCCAAAGCCAAGGATGATCAAGACGATAGCGAAAGCGAAAAAATCGCTAAAATGGAAAAAGATCAGCAGGTGGATGTTCTGGTAAAGATGGCTTTGATAAAAGATGAAATTAAAGCGGTTAAGATCGCCAAAAAGGTTTTTAAAGACAGCCCGCATTATTTGGATAAATTCCATGACGATTTGAGTTTAAGAAAACAAGGTTAGTTAAGAAATATGGGAATTACGCTTTTGGTAAATTTTTAGACAAAATATTGCGGTTTTTTTGATGCAAAAACCTTGATAAGTCTTTTAAAAACCTCGTATCCTTTTTTGGAGTATATTTGCTTTCGGCATAGGCTTGAGATTTTTGGCGGATAAATTTTTTAAAAGGCGCAATTCCTAAACCAAACAGATTTTTTCAGAGACTCCCTAAAAACAAATAGCGCTATTTATTAACAAATAAAAAAATAAAAAATGACGGAAAGTTTTTTAATTATAATTTTAGCGACAGTTTTTATTTTGCCGCCATTTTTGTGGTATTTTTTGTTTTTTAAGGTAAGAAAAAAAGGGCGTTTGGAAAGAGCTACCACCATGGTGCTTCTTTCGGTTTCCCTGCCCAGAGAGGAGGATAAAGAAAACAAAGAGGAAAAAAAGGACGATAAGGAAATTGTGGCCATAACAGAGCAGCTTTTGATTGGACTTTATCGAATGAGAGATTCTTTTTTAAAAGAACTTTTTTTCGGTAAACCGCAGTTTACTTTGGAAATCGCCAATCCTTTTGACGACGATGGGATTTATTTTTTTATCGCTTGCCCCAAACGCTTTGCCACTTCAGTGGAAAAACAGATTTACGGGTTTTTTCCCAAAGCTAATGTAATCAGAAAAAAAGGGGACTTTAACATTTTTACGCCCAGTGGAAAATCGATGGGAACTTATATGACCTTAAGACGAAAACCTTTTCTTCCCATTAAAACCTACAAACTTTTGGAATCGGATTCACTCAACAACATTACCAACTCCCTTTCCAAGTTAAAAAAAGTGGAGGAAGGGGCTGCTATTCAGATAATTTTACAAAGCGCTTCAACCGACTGGAAAAATAAAAGCCTTTTGATTGCCAGAAGAATGAAGCAAGGGGAATCTTACAATCGGGCGAAAAGAAATACTTTTTTTAGGTTTGTTGGAGAATTTATGTCGTTGCCCATAAAAAAAGATGAAAATCAGATGGCCAACACCAATGAACCTAACATGTATGGCACGCGCCAGCAGGATTTAAGGCAGCTTACCCCGGGTGAGGAAGAGAAGTTGAAACTGATTGAAGAAAAAACTTTAAAGCCGGCTTTTGAGGTAAATATTCGGCTTTTGGCTTCATCCGATAACAAGGAGCGAGCTCAAGAGATTTTAAATCATATGGTGGGGGCTTTCAGTCAATTTGACTCGGTTGATATGAATGGATTAATTACGCGAAAACCTCTTTCCCTAAAAGATCTTATTTTTAATTTTTCTTTTCGTAATTTTTCCAAAAAATTCAAATGTCTTTTAAACAGCGAGGAGATTTCCAGTATTTTTCACTTTCCCATTTACTCCACTCAAACTCCCAAGCTGGATATTGTTAAAGCCAAAACCGCGGCGGCTCCGGTTAATGTACCCAATGAAGGGTTGCTGCTTGGTAAAAATGTTTACAGGGGTATGGAAACCGATATTTTTCTGGGAAGAGACGACAGAAGAAGGCATCTTTATACAATTGGACAAACCGGTACCGGAAAATCCGGATTTTTGCATGAAATGGCCAGGCAGGATATTCAAAACGGCGAAGGTGTTTGTATTATCGACCCTCATGGTGAGTTGGTGGAAGAAGTAATTGCTCAAGTTCCGCCCAACAGAATTCAGGATGTTATCTTATTTGATCCTTCTGACATTGAAAGGCCAATGGGACTAAATTTACTGGAATATGATAAGCCGGAGCAAAAAACTTTTGTGATTAATGAAATGATTAGTATTTTTGATAAACTTTACGACCTAAAACAAACCGGCGGTCCTATGTTCGAGCAATATATGCGAAATGCCATGCTTTTGGTTATGGCTCATCCCGAGTCAGGCTCCACTTTGATGGAAATTTCCAAGGTTTTGGCGGATGCTGATTTTCGAAGAATGAAACTGGATAACTGTGATAATCAGGTGGTGGTGGATTTTTGGACTAAAGAAGCGGAAAAAGCCGGAGGCGAAGCGGCGCTGGCCAATATGGTGCCTTACATTACCAGTAAGCTGACCACTTTTGTAACCAATGATATTATGCGGCCCATTATTTCTCAACAAAAATCCGCTTTTAATTTCAGAAAAGCCATGGATGAGCAGAAAATTGTTTTAGTGAATTTAAGTAAAGGTAAAATCGGGGATATTAACGCTAATCTTTTGGGCATGGTAATTGTAGGTAAAATCTTAATGTCTTCTATGGGTAGGGTAGATATGCCGCAGGATCAGCGAAAGGATTTTTATCTCTATATTGACGAATTTCAAAATGTAACAACCGAATCCATTGCCTCCATTTTGTCGGAAGCCAGAAAATACCGTTTGAACCTAATTATCGCTCACCAGTTTATTCAGCAGCTGGAGGAAAAAATCAGAGATGCGGTTTTTGGAAATGTAGGATCAATGGTAACTTTTAGAATCGGAGCAACAGACGCGGAATATGTTGTAAAACAATATGTTCCGGTTTTTTCGGAGAAAGATTTAATCAATGTTGACAACTTTAAAGCTTTTACCAAAGTGATGATAAGCGGCGAGGTAAGTTCGCCCTTCTCCCTAGAAACTTATCCTCCCAAACCCGGAATGTATAACCTTCAAGATCAAATCCGGGATCATTCCAGAAATACTTACGGAAGGGATAGGATGGAAATTGAAAGAGAATTAAAAGAACGGATGGAGCTTGCGGATAAACCAAAAAAGAACCTGTTTGAAGATGATGAAGATTATGACCCTATTGATTCGGATATGCCGCCGAAGTAATCCCGCCCCGTCGCTTGCAAGCGATAGGATAAGCAACGGGGTTCAACCTCCAAATGTCGCTACTCACCCTGTCCCTTGGACACACCTTATCCCTTCCTTCTCAGGGAGGGGACGATGAATGTGAGTTTTTAATACTTTGAATTAAATAAGCACTATCCATAAATTATGAAATATATATTCAACTTTTTGATAATTTATTTAATCTCTTTGATTGAAATTGCGGTAATCCCGGGCCTTGGTTTAGGCCGGTTGGAACTTAATTTTTTTATTGTGTTTTTGGCCGCGGTTATTTTGAGTTATTCCTTTAATCAAGCTTTGATTTTCAGTGTTATTATGGCTTTAATCATCGAGTCTGTCTCGGTATTTACTTATGGCAGTGTTTTGCTTATTTTTGTCTTGGCCGCGGTTATTTTTAATTATTTTTTTAAGAAAAGCAATCAAAAGCTGGAATTTGTTAACCTTTTGGTTTTTTCGCTTATTATTTTAATAATTTATGAACTGGATTTATTCTTATTAAGAAATTCTCTAGCCGGTAATGCAGGTTTTTTGGAAGGGTTAAAAAACAATCTTTTTAGGTTCTTGTGGGAATTATTTAAGGGAATTTTAAGTAATGGGTTGATTTTAGTACCCTTCTTTTACTATTTTATGAAAAAAGTCAATGAGGTTTTTGATTCGCTGGAGACAAGGCGGAGGATTTAGGCGGAGGTTTAGAGGAGGGGAGAAGAGGCGTTTCTTTAGGTTAATAAATATATTAATATAAGGAAGTGGATGTAAAATCAATAATCCATCCATGAAATTTTTGATTTTGAAAAAAATTATAAAACAGGCCGGTTTTTACTTCCAAAGAGGTAAGAGCTTTTTTTGGTCAGGAAGATATTTTAGAAAAGTTTGACATTATGGGGCCTAAGAATTAGAAAATTTTGATTAAATTCAAAATTGATCCCAAACCTTTTTAAAATATTCAATATAATACAAACTATGTTGCGGCTTTTTGGTTGGTCATTCCCAATAAAAAGTTTTATGTTTTAGATATTTTGGGGATTTTGGAGGGGCATTGAATAGGCTCAGTAAGTTCTTAAAAAGCTTTCTAAGAGATTTAAGCCATAAGGAAGCCGCAGGAGAAAGTGATTAAAAAGAGGAAATGATTTAAAGTAGGATTCAAGTTAATTTTTAATTTAAATTAAAGAATAATAAAAAACTATGATAAAAGAAATTAATGGTTTTGAACAAGAAATTATGAAACAAGTCAAAGAATCATTGAAATTTATTAAAGAGATAGAATATAAAGGGGAAAAAATTATTTTATACACTGACATGGATGGAACTTTCTTTGATCATTATACTTATCAGCCTACTGGTGTAGAAGAACCTGCAAAAGTGTTTGTTGAGAAAAATGGGATTTTACGACCAGTTACCAGCAAAACAGCTGCTGAAATGATAGATATTTCAGATGGATTAAAAGAAAAGAATATTTCAATAAACTCTTTTATCATAGAAGGGGGAGCAGGTTTTTATTCAAAAAAAGACCATTATCCAGAGAATCATTTAAAAAAGATGGCTCGAGATTATGAATATTATTATGAATTTGATCCAAATTCAGGATATGAGAAAGTTTTTTTTAGTAAAATAGGAATACATGAAATTATTAAAACCTGCTTTAAAATCGTAAAAATGGCAAAGGATAAACTCAATTTAGATTTATTTTTAATTTCTTTTGATGAATACAATTTTCAAAAACAAACTGGTCTAGATGATAATCAATTACATTTAGCTATGCAAAGAGATAGATCAGAAGGTATTGGATTTGTTAATCCAGATGAAGCTAAACCTGAAAATATATCTGGAATTATTGAACTAGCAAAAAGTTTAAATAAAAATATTGTTGCTAAAATGGGAGGAAGATTCATTTCTGTTACAGGTGGATCTGATAAAGGTAAAGCAGTAGAATTTACAAAAAAGTGTGATGGATTTGGTTGCTTAAATTTAGGAATAGGTGATTCAAAAAATGATGAACCTTTTTTAAGAATAGTTGATTATTCTTTTTTAGTAAAATCTGCCAATGGAGAACATAAAGATTTAGATGTTGGAGATATTCATAAACTTCCCTTCATTGGTCCGGAATCTGTTGGATTTTTATTAAAATTATTTAATAAAAGATTTAAGGATTATTCAACCAATTTAAGCCAATAAACAGTATAAGGAGTTAAATTAATTTTTACCACATCTTTATTCAATTCAAAGGTTTTTCCAGTTATAATATCAATAGCTTGATTGAAATTTTTAAAGTAGGCTTCGTATCTATAAAATTTGAATAACTGATTTTTGTTGCTTACATTAATTAATATTAATACTTTATCTTTCTGGTCTCTTGATTGTCTAAGTATTGAAAAAATTGAATTATTATTCATCAATATTATTTGCTTGCCTGAAGGATGGAAAGCTTTATATTTATTTCTTAATTTTAATAATTTTAGTAATTTCGAAAATATTAAACTATGGACTGATTTTTTATTGTTTATAAGATCTAAGAGTTCTTCTTCTTTTAAATTTGTTCTATTAATGTCTCTATTAATCTTAGTTTTTAAGGCCTTTTTTTTATTATTTTTAGAGCCAAACAATCCATGGAAATAGATTCCGGGTACTCCTTTTAAACTAAGAGCGACAGCTCTTGAGGCAATGTATCTTTTTATTCTTGTCGATTTTTTTTCTAAAGACTTAGAATTTAAGAAACTATACCAAGTTATATTTAACTCGTATGGAGTCTTTTTGTTATTGATACCTGTTCTATAATTAACCAAGCCCCCTCTTTTTAAAGTAGTCTTTACTAAGTTATTGATTTCACTGCTTGTTAATATATTTTTTGCTGGTAAGACCCCTATGCCATCATGTGAATCTAAAAAGTTAAAATATGTTGTTAAATCCGAAGGTGTGTTTAAGGTTTTTGCCCAATTTGATAATTTACTGCAATTGCCAGTTAAAAAAGTATGTAATGTTAAAGGGGGGAGTGGAAAATTATAAACCATTTGAGCTTCATCATAACCATTGCCAAAATAGGAGATATTATCAAGATGGGGGACATTGGTCTCATTGACGATCGTCACATTAGGTTTAACCATATCCAGTACGATTCTAAAAAAGCTCACGATAGCATGAGCTTCAGGTCTATGAGCACAATTTGTGCCCATTGTCTTCCATATATAAGTGGTTGCATCAAATCTCAGAAAGTCTACACTTTGTTTACAATAAAACAATAAGACTTTCATCATCTCTATCAAAACTTTAGGATTCTGATAGTTTAAATCGATTTGATCAGCACTAAAAGTAGTCCACACATATTGATCACCTTTAGTTGTTGAAAATTTAGAAAATAATTCAGAAACTCTGGGTCTTAATATTTTTGCTAAATCTGATTTTTTTAATGGATTTTTTTTAGGGTAGGCTAAAAAAAAGTTTTCAAATTTTTTATCACCATTTATAAATCCAATAAACCATTGACTTTTACAAGAAATGTGGTTTAAAACCAAATCAAACATTAAGTTAAATTGATTTCCTATTTTAGAGATTTGATCCCAGGTTCCAATTTTTTTGTCAACTTGCTTGTAATTTATGACGGAAAATCCTCGGTCTGATGAATATGGATAAAAGGGTAATATATGGATTGTATCAAATGAGCTTTTTAAGTAATCTTTTGAGAATTTATGTAATGCTTCCAAAGGATTTTTTTTAGACTTTGATCTAATAAAATCCCCATAGGTTATTAGAATTATTGTTTTTTCTGTTAATCTGGAATAAGAGTTATATTGTAGATTACTTTTTAAATCAATCTTGTTTTTGTTTAGATGGTTTTCAAGAATTCTATAAATTTTTTTATTCAATGTTGATAATTCCTTTCCTTTTATGTTTGGATAGATTTTTCTTATAGAAGTTCGAATTTTTTCCTTTTGAAATTTTTTGATCTTATTATCCATAAAATTTTTTACTTAGAATTATTTTTCACGGTCAGATTTTTCTATTTTTGCCAGTAATATTTTTAGGAAATTATTATTGGAATAATTTTTTACTGGTGTATGTTTTGCTAAGCTTGTTTCGTCTAATTGTGCGCTTTTTTTATTCTTAATTAAAAAACTGTGGCCTTTGCGCTCAAAAACATTTTGGTATAATCCACTATGTTTCATTGAATTGCCAACAGCTACTGCTCCCAAACGCTTTTCATCACAATTTTCAACTTTACTTATGAGTTTGAATAATATATCAACAGCTTTACTTTCATTAACCTTCAAAGTAGAGAAGTAATAGAAATCTGTTCCTTTATTAAAGTGGTATTTGTCTGAAAATCTTTCTTTTAATTTTTCCATAATTTCATCTTCATATCCACCTTCAATGATAAAGGGAGGATTAAAGTACTTCCTATTTTTAGCATTTTGAATTTTTTGAGGGCTAGTCAATTTGGGATATTGACTCAATTCTCCATCCTCCATTTCTGTTAAAAATTTTATTCTACAATTTTGATATTTTGAATCGACTTCTTTACCTAGATTGTCAATATAAGTTTCCAAATCTTCTTTGAAATAAGTTAAATCATTTTTTTCTATTTCTGAAGCTAATTCAATAGTTACAAAATTTGGATCTGCTTGTATTTTTAAACCAGGTAGAAAGTTTTGCAAGTCTGCTACTTCTATATCAACCTCTCTTTTTTTTAAAAAGGATTTTGAAATTTTGATGGCAGCCCCATTTTCGATAATAAGAAAAGGTTGATTTTTTATATTTTTTCCATTTTCTTCAAAGAAATTTTCTATTTCCGCATATGTTTGAGTAGTTGAAATTACTGGTATGATATTTCTATATTCTTTATTTAAAAATAGTTTACTTATTTCTCCTGAGCTATCAAGATCAGATGGGTTCATAAAAAAGAAAGTTTTTTCTCCTTCATGAATCATAGTATTCATGCTTTCAAAGGCTTCAATAATGCCGGGATCAATTTTTTCAAAGGTTATTTCATGATATGAGGGAATAGACATTTCTCTAATTGTTAATTCCATGAAATCCCATTTGATTCCACCTTCTTCATCAGGTTGAGGGACTTTAAATTTAATAATTTCTCTACCTGTATCAGAATCTTTTTCGATCCTTATAAAATTTATTAATCTTTCGATGGATTCAACACCATAATATTCTATTAATTTTAAAGCTCTGTATTGGAATATCTCTGGAGCCATCCCTCCTTTTTCCCAAATTTTTTGGGCACTACCTGGTAAATGAGAATGAATATAGTTAAATAGATCGACCATTCCCGATTTAAATTCTCCATCCTCAGTTTTAAAGCCAAACAAATAATCTATATTTTCTTGAGTTTCGATGGTGAATCCAGAAGCTGATTTCATATATAAAAGATAATCTTCTAATGAATAGCCCTTGTTCCCTTGGAGGGGATAAGTTAAACGACCAAAGCCAAACTTTTTGTTGTCATTTTTGGCTTCTTTTTTTAATATTTGGGTTACTCTACCGCCTTCCCCTTTATTTTCACTTGAAAAAATACTTTCTAATGCTTCTTGAATTAAAGTCGGATTTTCATGTTCAATACCATTGAGCTCTAGCAATTTTAAAAATGGATCCTTTGAGTCGGGTAATAAATGTTCAGGCATTAAATGTACAGATTTTTTTTCAAGTTCTTTTAAAATATTGAGACATTGTTCACATGTCTTAGCATTAATCACCGAAGAATCAGGGTTAGTTTGCATTGCAATGGTTTTTCTCCTTAATGAATTAACAAAATTTTCCCTAGGAATCTTTCCTGTTGAAATTGCTTTTCTCAATTCTGAAGTTGTTTTTTCTCTCATGCCCCCGGTTCTTGAGAGAGGTTTATCATGCATCTTTTTCCAAAGACTTTTGATTTTACTTTCAAAATTTGGATAGTCATCTATTGGGTGGTTTCGTTTAAAATCATCTAATAATTTGTTTAATTCATCTTCTCCTTCGATGTTTCGCATAGCAGAAGCTGTTGTATGAAATAAATAATCGATAGGTAAATCTCCCATTATGTAATCATCGTCTGTTTCCATTACTTCTATATTTTGATAATTTTGATCTAGCAATTCTTGGAATAAGATAAACCTTTGAGTTTGGAGGTTTTGAGCTTTTGCAGATGTTCCAAATCCCATATCTGTATGAATAATTGAATCATCGATTTTATCTCTTACGAGGTATTCACTCACATTATTAAATTTTATTTTACTCATTAGATAATCCAAATCTTCATTAATTTCTTGGGATCCTTCTTCCTTTAACATTTCTTCACATGCCGATTTTAAGGCTTCTTTAATATCCCTAAAGTTTTTTTCGTTATTTCCTGAAACTTGTGAGGATAAAAC
>WJJL01000018.1 GCA_014729725.1 Candidatus Moraniibacteriota bacterium
CCTCCTTATACCCTTTTGGATTACTTCCCTCAAGATTTCTTAACCGTTATCGATGAATCCCATGTAACAATTCCCCAAATTCAAGGAATGTATGCCGGTGACCAATCCAGAAAAGACAATCTTATTAAATACGGGTTTCGCCTACCTTCTGCCAGGGATAACCGGCCTTTAAAATTTGACGAGTTTCTGGAAAAAACCGGTCAGATGATTTTCACTTCCGCCACCCCCGGAAAATTTGAAAAGAAAAAATCAAAAAAAATAATCGAACAAATCATAAGACCCACCGGGCTTTTGGACCCACAGCTGGAAATCAGAGACAGTAAGACTCAAGTTAAAGATATTATCCAGGAAGTAAAAAAGCTCAACCAGGATAACAAAAAATCCAACCGAGTTTTAATCACCACTCTTACTAAAAAAACCGCTGAAGATCTTTCTGGATATTTAAAAGAAAATAAAATAAAAGCCTGCTATTTGCACAGCGATGTGGATACTTTAGACAGAGTCAGAATCTTAAGTCAACTTAGGAAAGGCGAGTTTCAGGTATTAGTCGGGGTCAACCTACTAAGAGAAGGTCTTGATTTGCCGGAAGTTTCTCTTGTGGCTATTTTAGACGCCGATAGGGAAGGGTTTCTTAGAAATGAAACCAGTCTCATCCAAACTATCGGAAGAGCCGCCAGAAATGTGGAGGGTAAAGTGATTTTGTATAATGAAACCGTAACCGGGTCCATGCAAAAAGCCATCGATGAGACCAGGCGCAGACGAAAAAAACAAATTAAATATAACCTAAAACATGGAATTACTCCTCAAACCATCAAAAAGAAAATCGGCTCCATCGCCTCTCAGATTAAATCCAAAGATTTTAAGGATATCCCTGAAGAATTCAAAAAATTAAATAAATTAACCGACATTAATCAATACCTTAAAGATAAAGAAAAAGAGATGAAACAGGCAGCTGAAAATCTGGAATTTGAAAAAGCGGCCTCTATCAGAGACGAAATTTCCACCCTTAAAAAGATAGCTGGGTAAGTTTTTCCAATTCCTTAAAACTTAAAAATTATATCCCCATCCTGATAGGTTCTTTTTAATTCGACTTGATAGTAATTTAAAAGTTGAATGGTTTCAGTGGCGGGGTGGTTAAAGCTGTTTTTTCTGGCGCAGGAAATTATGGCCTGCCGCGGCCGGATCAAATCCAAAAACTCCTTAGAAGTAGAGGTTTTACTGCCATGATGAGCTGTTTTTAAAAGATCAATATTTTCCAATTCAAGGTCTTGTCTTGATTTTAAATAATCCAGCATCTCTTTCTCCCCCTCCAATTCTATATCACCAGTAAATAAAGCTTTTTTTTCCTTAAATTTAGATAAGAAAACAATCGAAGAATCATTAACATTTTTATATTGACTTGATTTGGAAAAAAACGGATGCAGAATCTCTAAAACGAAATTCTCACCGATTAAAATCTTCTCTCCTCTGGCCGCATATAATCTGGGAATTTGCTTTAAATCAACAATTTCTTCGAAATTATCATAGGTTTTATTTTCAAAGTCCACTCCGGTTTCGATTATTAAATTTGTCTCAAACTCCTCTAAAATAGAAGGTATCCCCCCAACATGATCCTGATGCGGATGAGTTAAGATAATAATGTCAATGGTTTTATCCGCCAAAGGCATTTCCTTGGCCAATTTCTCGGTTAAATTTTGAGTCGAACCATCTCCTGCGTCAATCAAGATTTGAAGCGTTGTATTTTTTAGTTTAATTAAAAAACAATCCCCCTGACCCACATCAAAAACCGCAACTTCAAATTCCGGATTGGTTTGAAATACCAAAAAAAACAACCATATCTTCAATATAATCACAATCCCCAGACAATTTAAAAATATTAAAATTTTTAACATATTTTTTTATTAGAAATCTCCAATTTTCCAAAAACTATAAAAAACAAAATTATTAAAAAGGCAAAAAATAAGAAATAAGAAAAATTTTTATGGCCAAAATTTATTCCGGTAAAACCAAATTCGCTTAGATAAAAGGTGATTTCCTTAACATAAATCAATCCCAGATCGCAAAAAAAAGCAAAAATCTTTGCCAAAAATTCACTAAAAAAAGAAAATCCGATTGCTAAAATACCCAAAAAAATAATGGGAAAAACAATCCAAAAAATCAAAACATTGGCGATTAAGGAGATAAAAGGAATATAGCCAAAAAAATAATAACATAAAGGCAGGGTGGCCAACTGCGCCGCTATGCTGGAATAAATAACCTCCCAAATTTTTTCTCTGACTACAAATAAGCTTTTATATTTATCAGACTCTTTAGCCCAATTAAAATCCAGTTTTATTTTTGAAAAAATATTTTTAATAAGAGCGGTTAAATTAATTAATCCCCAAACCGCGCAAAAGGATAATTGAAAACCAAGGTCAAAAAAAAGATACATGGGATTAAATATCAAGATTATAAGGGCCGAAAAAACAAGCAATAAATTTTGATCAGATTTTCTGCCGATCAACCTGGAGAAACCAAGCATAAAACTCATAATTAAAGCCCGCAAAGCGGAAGCCGGCATCCCGATCATTAATACGAAAAAAGATAAAATCAAATGAATCAAAACAAAAACCTTTTTTCGCTCTATCGGTAGAAAAGCAAAAAATTCATTGATCAAATTAGAAATTATAGCAATATGCATTCCGGATATAGCGATAAGATGCGCGATTCCGATTTTTCTGGTCCCTAAAGCAAATTTTTCTTTTAGCTCGTCTTTTTCCCCAATCAATAAAGCCTTGATTAAACCGCGATTTCCCCCAAATAAAAAATCAATTTTTTCAGCGATTAAATTTTTGATTTTAATTGAAAACCTTTTTAATTTGTCGGTTTTTGATAAAAAAAAGTCGCCTTTTTCGTTTTTCATTATTAATTCGTTTTTTGAATTTTTAATTACGGCAAAAATCCCCTGCTTTCTTAAATAGGCTCTGTAATCAAAATCACTAAAATTTTGAGCGATTTCAACCACCCCCTCAAACCTTATAATCTGGCCAAATTTATATCTTTGATTTCCATAAAACTCGACTAAAAGTTTGCCTCTATAGTCTCTATATCCTTTATTATTGACTATTGATCCCTGCTCTGTTGATCCATCCTTTGAATAAAAAACTTTATTGGAAATCTTTACCTTGGAAATCACACAGCTGACAAATTTTTTATTTTTCTGCCTGCAGTTTTCCACCATTCCTAAACCGCTTACCTCCAGATTTTCAAGACTACAGACATTATCGAACTTACAATCGTAGGAAAGGGCTGAAAAGCCCAGGCCGGCTATTAAAAAAAGACAAAAAAACAAAAAAATTTTTGACATTATTTAAAATTATAATTTCGGCTTTTACAAAGCCTGTGAAAAATAAAAAAACCGGTCTTATCAAGCCCTTTTTGCGGACTTTTACAACCGATAATTTATCAATTTGATATTAAATTTTATTAAAAAAAAGATTAAAAAATTATAAAATTAAATCAGCCTTATTTAATTTAAGCATCCCTTCAAGGAAGCTTAAAAACAAACAACTGCCCCTGATTTTTCCGCTTTTGAGGTTTTAATAAAATATAAATATAATGCTTTAGAAAATTTTCTCTACCGCTTCTTTAAATTTATCGCCTCTTTCAAATTCGTTATTAAATAAATTAAAACTGGAGCAAGCCGGAGACATCAAGACCAGATCGTTTTGCCTAGCGACTTCCTTGGCTTTTTCAACCGCCTGATCCAAATTTTCAACTTTAATAAAACTACCTTCGTTTTTAAATTCCTGAGGACAGCATTTTCTAATAGCATTCAAAATTCTATCCGATCCCCGACCTGGCAGTAAAATCAAATAATTGACTTTTTCAGAAATTTTGTTGGCCATTTGGCTAAAATCCAATTTTTTATCGGCCCCCCCAGCTATTAAAATAATGTTTTTATCCCCAAAAGAATCCAGCGCATGAATTGTCGCTTCCGGAACCGAAGCGGTGGTGTCGTTTACAAAGGTTATTCCATCAACCTGTTTAAAAATTTCCAGCCGATGTTCTAAAAAAGAAAAATTTTCCACCACTTTTTTTATGGTTTCTGAAGAAACATTAAAAATTTTAGCCACACAAACAGCCGCCAAAATATTAGGGTAACGATGCCTGCCAATTATCTTTAGCTCTTCCACATTACAAATCTCTTCCAGCTCTCTGTTGTTTCTAAACATAATCTTATCTTTAAAAATAAAAGCCGCGTTTTCGCAGCCCAGTTTCTTGGTCGAGAAAAAGAAAATATTACCCTTGGCAAGGGAGGTCAATTGTCTTACCTGTTCGTCATCCTGATTTAAAACGGCAAAATCCTCTCTACCCTGAAACCGCAAAATAGTTTTTTTAGCGCCATGATAATCTTCAACCGTTTTATATCTGTTCATATGATCCACCATAAGATTGGTAATTACAGCCAACTGAGGACTTTTCTTATGAGCGCGCATTCCCTCTAATTGAAAACTGGATAATTCCACAACCAGCCAAGTGCTTTCTTTCTTAACCTCCATCAAAAGCTTAATTAAGGGTTTTTCCTTAATGTTTCCCCCAATAGCCACATCCACATTGGCTTTTTTTAGAATTTCGTAAATTATTTGAGTGGTGGTGGATTTTCCTCTGGTGCCGGTAATCCCGATTATTGGATTTTTTACCAATTTTATAAAAATTCCGGCCTCGGTTTCCACCGGAACTTTATTTTTTTGAGCAATTTGCAGATATTTTGAATTCCAGGAAACACCGGGGCCTTTAATCACCAAATCGGCTTTGGAAAAATCTTCAGGCCGGTGCTGACCCAAAACATATCTTACTTTTTTAAAATCCTTTAATTTATCTAAAGCGCTTTGAAGTTTTTCTTTGGTTTTAATATCGGTTACTGTTACTTTAGCTCCCTTATTTACAAAAAACCTTACCATCTCAATTCCACTCCCCTGCAATCCTAACCCCATTATGGTTACTTTTTTGTCTTTATACATAAAAGATAATGAAAATTAATTAATGGATAGTGCTAATTGCTTAAAATCTACCTCTCAAAACAAAGATCTCACTCCACCGCTGGCAAAGGCTTATTCTAAAAATAAAACAAACAATTAGCACTACTCATTAATCCCTTAAACAAGCTGAAAAATAAACGGCTGCTACCTCGAGCCGCTTTACCTTTCTCTTTAAAAAAAATAATCACTACAACCCTTTGGGGGTAAAAGGAATAAATATCTTGTTTACCGATTTTGATTTAACTTTTCTTAATAAAAAGATAAACTTTCCACTAAATAATTGAGGGAATCTTTTTAATAAAAAAAGCCTGAATGTTTCAGGAGTAAACCTGGTCGGAACAATTCCTCCTCCCATAAAATTATATTGCTGATAAGAACAATAAAAATTACTTGCCTTGATTAAGCTTAAAAAATCTTTCAAGCTTAAAAACCTTATATGGTCGTAATTATATGCCTTAGCATACTTCTTTTGATCCCAATGCACAATACCTTGTCCCAAAAAAATATTGATTCTGTTTCTTAAATCAAAATGATTGGGAATTCCAAGAATCAATTGGCCATCCTCTTTTAATACTCTTCTTATTGCTTTTAGTAAAGCCTTCATATTCCGAATATGCTCGATAACATCGGTACAGATCACCAAATCAAAATTTTTGGATTCAAAAGGCAGGCCTTTTTCAATATTAAATCTTTTAGTTCTGATTCCTTTTTTTTCGGCTGTTCGCACACACTTGCTGGAAATATCAACTCCTTGGACATCGTGTCCTAATCTTTTCAATTGTAAAGCAATTTGAGCATTTCCCAAACCAACATCCAAAATTTTTAAAGATTTTTGATTAAAATCTTTTAATCTTTTAATTTTTTCAAAATTACCGGCTTTTTTAAACAGCATTGTTTTTGCGCAAAACTTACCTCTTTTCATTGACCAGAATTAATGGTTGTTGTTTTTTCTTTTAAGAAGCTCGCTTACGGCAAACTAATCCCATTCAAATTGTTGATCCACCTCTTCTCTTTTTCTTTTTAGAAAATCTATCCAGGACTGAAATAGTCTTACCACCATTTTAAAAGGAGCCTCGATTAAAACATCAAGCAAAAATATAAAAACATTGACTCTGGAAAAATTGGTGGAAAGCCAGCGGCCGAATCTTACAAAAGGCAACAGCATAGTATCAAAAAACAAACTGATTAAGCCCTCTTTTTCTTTTATTACCACCAGATCCCGGACCGTTTGTCTGATTAATGCCCCGAAAAAACTTACCGTTCCCATAAAAACTAAAAAAATCGCGGCGCTTAATATATTAAAGTCAAGATAAACCAAAAGCCAGATCACCGCGCCAAAAGTCGCTCCAAAAATCAATAAATAAATTAATCCCAAAATTTTTTCGGAAATTTTGGAATAAGATTGAGGAATAACATTAATTCTGCCAATTTCATCAATTTTTGGATTATCATAAACCAGGTTTTGCACTCCTTCTATAACGGCCTGCGTATTTTGCTCTTTGGGCAATCTGGCGCTAGATGCCAAAAATGCCATAAAAACCGGGGGTAATAAAACATTTACCCCTAAAGCGGTATAATGAATCTTTCCCAAAAAATACTTTTCAAAAGGCACTTCAATAAGCAAAGCGATTAACATTTTGGTAATAAAAATATAAATCAAACCCCTTCTTAATCTTCTGCCCAATTTTTCCTTTACCCTTTTATATTCCTCCTCCATTTTTTCTTTTACAAATTCGCTTAAAAGATAATCTTGCTTGACAATGCCTTCAATATCACGGGGGTTTTCCATAGCAATCTCATAAAGAATATGCGCGAAAAGGGTTTGTTTTTTAATAGCGTAAAAAATCCGGGAAGCCAAAGCATTCTTGGCCTGTTTTCGAACGCTTTCTATAATCTCATCCGAATCTTTCATAATTAAATCTATCTCCTCTTGAGAAGGATTATTAAACCAACCGGGAAAATAAATCCTAAATACCTCGCTTACCACCATAGCCCTGTCAGCTCTGGCTAAGCTTCTGTAAATTGCAATATAGGTTTGCAAATTTTTTTGTTTCTCTGAAATTCTAAATTGAACCGTATTAATTCGGGGCGCTAAAATTTCATACATGGAATTAATAAGCGCTCTTCTTTCATAAGAGGGATACAAAATTTCTTCCACCTCAAAAGAAGCTATACTTAAAAAAAATCTTCGTAAATCCAGTCCTTTCATATCCAGATGGGCCAGAAAACTTCTTTGATAAGATTTTATAAAAACATAAGCATACTTATTCAAAGCCTTGTCAATCTGGATAAATTTTTCCTCGCTTAATTCGCTTTTTTTAACATAACCACCCATTATCAATTCCCTTAACAAAACATCGGCAACCTCTCTTCTTCTACCCTCCAGCAAAAAAAGTCTTTTTAAAATTCTCCTTGAAGCGGTTCTTCTAAGTAGATGTTCTTCTCTATAATCGATAGCGATTCTGATTTTTTCATACCAAAAAGCGATTTGGTCGGTTTCTTCTTTTTGTTCCAAAGTGTGAGATTTCCTTTTACTGCTCTGAGAGCTTTGCCTCTCAACCACCCTTATAAATTCTTCAATCGATTTTGATATTGGAATTGAATCTGGCATTTAAAAAAATTACCCTTTAAAGGACCCTCTAAAACAAACGAAAAATTCTGTAACTTGAGAACTTTGAGTTATTTTCTTAACATTTTTTTAACCTGCTTTAAAATTTTATCCCTGGGTATTATTTCTTGAGAACCGATTTGCATGTCTCGTAATATAACGGTTTCATCCAAAGCCTCTTTTTGTCCGATAATCAAAGCAAGTCTGGCTTTTTCTTTATCCGCCACTTTCAGCTGAGCTTTAATGCTGTCTCTACCTAAAGACTCCCGCAAGTTAATTCCAGAACTTAATAAATCATTAAAAAGTTGAAAGGCTTTCTTTTTGCCCAACTCACCAAAACCAACAATAAACACCCTTTTTTTCTCTTTAACCTTTTCTTTTTTTTGATTTTGCATTAACTCGGTTACTATTCTTTCTATACCGCTTCCAAAACCGATTGCCGGGATTTGTTTGCCTCCCAAAATTTCCGCTAATCCGTCATAACGACCCCCACCCAAAAGAGCATATTTGTTATTCCCCTCTTTGTCTCTGGCCACAATTTCAAAAACGGTTCGGTTATAATAATCCAAACCCCTTACCAAAGAAGGGTCGATCTCATATTTTAAGTTAACCTCTTCCAGATAAGAAAGCGTTTTTTTAAAATGGTTATGACATTCCTGGCAAAGAGAATCGATCAGCTTGGGCGCTTTATTGGTAATAGGCTCACAGGCGGCTTCTTTACAATCTAAAATTCTTAAAGGGTTTTTCTTAAGCCGATTTTTACAATCCTTGCAAAGCCCGCTTTTATGATTTTTAAAATATTCAACAAGCTTTTTTATATAAGGCTTCCGGCATTCAAGGCATCCGATGCTGCTAATTAATATTTTGGTTCTTTTGGTGATTCCCAACTTCTTTAATAGATAAGCACCGACCAAAATAATTTGGGCATCCACCAGGGGGTCTTTTCTTCCGAAAATTTCAAAATCCAACTGATGGTGCTGGCGATACCTGCCTTCTTGAGGTCTTTCGTATCTAAATAAAGGGCCCATTGAATAAATTTTGACCGGCTTGGGCCATCTGTCCATCCCGTTTTCAAGAAAAGCTCTCACTATGGAAGCTGTGAATTCCGGCCGAAGCGCCACCTTTTCTTTTCCTTTGGTAATAAAAGTGTACATTTCTTTTTCCACAATATCGGTTCCTTCTCCCACGGTTCTTTTAAATAATTCCATTTGCTCCAGCAAAGGAGTGTCGATTCTTTTAAAACCGAAATCTTTGGCCACTTTGGGGAGCGTTTTTCTGATTTTATCCCAGTAAATCTGTTCTTTTGGTAAAATATCTCGCATACCCCGCAGCGCCAATGGCGGTTTGGAAAATCTTTTTTTAATCATTTTTTTAGCCACTTGAACAAAATTAAAAATTAATTAATTGATAGGTTGTCTTGAAAAATCTCCATTCTGCTAAACGGCAACACCCTTATCCAGGTTTTTCCCACTACTAATTTTTCCGGAAGCGGTCCCCAGTAACGGGAATCCGAACTGGCTCCCCGATTATCGCCCAATACGAAATATTCATCCTCTCCCAAGGTTTCGTCAATATTGCCGCTGGTCACCCTTGAATCAGGCAAATAATTGGTTTCATCCAAAAGAAAACCGTTCGGATATTGATCATTGTAGATCTTTATAACTCCGCCTTTGATCACAATTCTTTCATCAGGAAGTCCGATAATTCTTTTT
The DNA here is from genome assembly GCA_014729725.1 of Candidatus Moraniibacteriota bacterium. Lineage (GTDB taxonomy): Bacteria > Patescibacteriota > Minisyncoccia > CAIUEV01 > JAHKAQ01 > WJJL01. Next base: position 9,342 of record WJJL01000018.1, read on the forward strand.
ATAAAATATTCTCCGTTATTTCTGGGGTTTTTAAAAACAATCACCTCTCCCCTTTCGGCTTCTTTAACCCGCCAGCCGATTTCATTGACTATTAAATATTCACCATCATAAAAATTCGGCTGCATACTGGCTCCTTTTACAATAAAAGGTTGAATTATAAAATACCTGACCGGGACCACTACTAAAAAAGCCATTAAAATGATGCCTCCGATTTCAATTAAAAATCCGAAAAGTCCAACTCCCGCCATTTTAGCGCCGGTTTTTGCAACATCTTTAGAATTCTTCATTTTTGTTTTAAAATATAATAGTTATAATTAAAAATATTGATGGTTAGGGTTGATTAATTTGAATTTAATCCTTGAACCCGATAATATATCTTAAAGGTAAATCCTAAAATCACCCTTAACCCTCTAAATTCAAAAAATTCAAGGATTATACTTTTTTAAAAAATCCTTTAATCTTATTATAAACCTATATTTTATCAAAATCAAATAAAAAATGACTTATAGAAAATTTTTTTTGTTGATATTTTTTAAACTGCTTATTCTAATTATTATCATTGCCATTCCCTTAATGGCTGTGGGTTTTTCCAGTTTTCTGGTGGTAAAAACCTATAATGTATCCAGATCAATCTCTAAAAACGATTATCTTGCCAATGTTAAGTCTGAATTTCAAAATAAAAACTACCAGAAAAAAAACGGGGCCGAACAATTATTCAGCCAAACTATGCAAATAATCGGCGAAGAAAAACCGCAGCTTAAATACGGCGGCCAGGAAAGAGTTAATGTCTTGCTTTTAGGTAAAGCCAGTCAAGACTATCCGGGTTCGCAACTAACCGATACGATTATTTTGGCCAGTTACAACCCCTCCACCAATCAAAGCGCCATGCTTTCTATTCCAAGAGATTTATATGTTAAAATTCCTGATTCCCGGCAATATACAAAATTAAATTTCATTTATCATTACGGAACTCAAAGAGGTGGCGAAAGGGGCGGGATTAAATATATGAACAGAGTAATTAAGAGAATTACCGGCCAGCAGGCGCATTATTTTATTTTAATAGATTTTAAAGGTTTTGAGAAATTAATCGATGAAATTGGAGGAATTGATGTAAATGTAAAAAAAGACATCGTGGATAAAAAATATCCCGGTCCCAACTACAGCTACCAAACCTTTGAAATTGAGCAAGGTTGGCAACATCTGGACGGAGCCGGGGCTTTAAAATATGTACGCACCCGTCATAATCCTCAAGGAGATTTTGGTAGAGCCAGCAGACAACAACAGGTTTTAGCGGCAATAAAAAATAAGTTTTTTTCCATCCGCGGCATACCTTTGTTAACCAAACTAAACTCTATCTTGGATATCGTTTCTCAAAATGTACAAACCGATATCAATATCGATGAATACGGATCGTTTTTGGCAATCGCCAAAAATATTAATGTAAAAAACACTGTTAACAAAGTAATCGACAATAAGGGACAGAATCCTATTTTAATTAATTACACCCCTTTCATTCAAGGAAGGCGAGCTTATTTTTTAAAAGCACCCAATAACGATTACACAAAGATTCACGAACTGGCCGAAAATATCTTTGATTTAGATAAACTCCGATTATTAAATGAGAAAAGGAAGCTGGAAAAACCAACCGTTGAAATTATCAATACTTCCAACAATTCCAAGCTAAGCCAAAAACTTAAAAACAAACTTGATAAAACTTCCATTAAGATAATTAATCAAACAAATCCGGCTGCAGACCCGTATGTTCGAACTCAAGTTTACGATAACACCCAAGGGCTAAAACCTTATTCTTTAAACACGGTTTTAAATATCTTTGATAGTCCTTTGGCAAAAACCCCTTACCCGAATTCAAAAGCTGACTTTGTGATAGTGTTGGGATCCGACAGCGAGGAGTTGTTGCAGGAAGAAGAAGTAATCCTGCCTGAAGAGGCGCTGCAAGAATATGAATAATTCAACCTTATGTTTAAGTTTCTTTAAACCGATAAAATAAACAACCGACCTCTATAAATTCACAAAGGCCTTGTTTGCGGCTTTACAAATGTGGGCCGGGAGAGATTTGAACTCCCGTAGGCTTACGCCGCCAGATTTACAGTCTGGTGCATTTGACCGCTCTGCCACCGACCCGATGATCTAAATATTAGCTTGCTTTTAAAAGCTGACTGCTTGATTGTATAATAAAATTGAAAAATTGCCAAATGAAAGCTTGTCTTAACCCCGGTTTTTTTGTATTATTTAAATATTATGAAACTTTTAATAAATATCCCGGCCTTTAACGAAGAAAAAACTATCGAAAAAACTATTAAATCGCTGCCCAAAAAGGTAAAGGGTTTTGATGTTGTTAAATATCAATTAATAGACGACGGTTCCACCGATAATACCAAAAAAATCGCTAAGAAACTAAAAGTAAATTACATTTACTCCAATGGAATAAACAGAGGCTTGGGGATCACCTTTAAAAGAGCCGTTCATAAAGCCTTAAAAAACGGGTTTGATGTTATGGTAAATATAGACGCTGACGGCCAATTTAATCCCAACGATATTTCCCAATTAACCCAGCCCATTTTAAAAAACAAAGCCGACATTACCATTGCCTCTCGATTTTCCGGGATTAAAGCAAAAAATATGCCCAAAATAAAAAGTTTTTTAAACAAATACGGATCCAAGCTTGTCGGCTTTTTTTTGGGAACACAAACCAGTGATTTGACCTGCGGCTTTAGAGCCTATTCCAGAGAATCAATGATGAGACTCAATTTGACTCATCAATTCACTTATACTCAGGAAACCATTATCGATGCTCTGAGTAAAAATCTCAAAATAGTTTGGCTTCCCGTAAAGGTGACTTATTTTAAAAACAGAAAGGCTAAAATGACTAAGAATTTAAGCAACTTTATTTATCAATCCTTTATGATTATAATAAAGACCTTAAGAGACACCAAGCCTTTAAAATTTTTCGGTTTTCCGGCCTTTATCTTAATTTTGATAGCTTTTGTAATTTTTGCAGGAGTCTTTTTGAATTATATTTACAACTATTTAGACTTGGGTACTTTAAAAGTCTCGCCTTATAAAAACTGGCTTGGACTTGCCAGTATCACTTTGATTTTAGGAATTCAATTTTTAGTTTTTGCTTTTTTGGCTGATATGATAAAATCTTCCAGGAATATTAACGAAGAGCAAATGTATGAACAAAGAAAAATCAGATTTTCTAAAGGAGCCTCTAAAAAATAAGGCAAAAAGAAGAAAATTTATTTTTTAAGAATCCTAAAATATAAAGAGCGCGAAAGAAAAAATGATCCCCAAAAAAATAAAAGTTAAAGTTATTGCTAATTCCAAAGAAAATTCTATTCAAAAAATTGGCGAAAAAAGCTATAAGATAAAAGTAACCAGTCCGAGAAAAGATAATAAAGCGAATTTAGCCTTAATGGAGTTGTTAGCCGATTTTTTTTGTATTTCCAAAAGTCGAATTATAATTAAAAAAGGCCACAAAAGCCCTAATAAGCTTATTGAGTTTTTTTAAATAAACCTCTTGCCAAATAAAAAAGCGACAAGAGCCAGGTCTTTAAAGAAAAAGAAATTTTTATAAAATCATGGTTAAAATAAACAAAAATCCCCGTCTTTTAATAATTGTTTTTATACTCACAATAACCTTTATAATCTTGAACACTATAGGGTATCTTGATTTTTTTAAAAATTTTATTTCCGATACCATGCTTTCTTCTTTTGGATCATCTCAAAATAACAGCGTGGAAACCAAAAACTTTTTCTCAACGATTTCTTCAGCCAAAAAAATAGTTCAACAAAACCAAAAACGCAATGAATTAGAGCTTAAAGTTGAAAGCTTAAAACAAAAAAATAGGGAATTGACCCAAGAAAACACTCAATTAAGGGAACAACTGGAACTTCTACCCAAAGAAGATTTTAAACTTCAAACCGCCCAAATAATCGGTCAAGACCCCAATAATAAAGAAGAGTTGCTTTTAATAAACAAGGGCAGTCTTCACGGAATAGAAAAAGGCGATCCGGTAATTATCAGCGATAGAATTTTAGTAGGGGAAGTCTATGAAACCTCTTCTTCCGGCTCCAAAATAATTTTATCCGTAAGTCCTTTGATTTCCTATGACGCTAAGATTGTTGATAAAGAAATAGTAACTGTGGCTCAGGGAAAATTTAATTTGGAAATCCTTTTAAAGCTTATCCCCAATCATGCCCAAATAAATGCCGGGGAGCTTGTAATAACTGCAGGCAAAAACAAACAATATCCTGCGGGATTAATAATCGGCGAAATATCCAACATGGAAAACAGCAGCGACGGTCTTTTTAAAGAGGCTAAGGTAAAACCTTATTATTCAATTAATGATTTAAAATTTGTCTCTGTAATTATAGGCAGATAAAAAATAAAATTAAATTAAAAACCGCTTTTCAAAAGCCGGCTGTATTTTTTCATCAGTTCTTCTAATAATTCCTGATCCTGATTTTCTTCGGCTTTTTTTATTTGAATCAAAGTTTCGCTTAAAGAATCTTTCTTAAATAAATCCCCTATTTTTTTAATGCAAAATTCAATGTCTTTCTTAGGATCGAATTTTGTCCTTAATTTTTCATCGGAAATATCGTCAAAATATTTTTGAGCAATCATAATTATCCGGGAAAGCCGGGTTTTTAATTGGTCGGACTCAATAAGCTCCAAATACTTATTAGGGTCGCTAAAAACCGTTTCAACAGATAAAATTTGCTTAAAAATTTCCTTTTGAGGGCTTGGAGAAGCCGATTTTAAAATTTTTTTTATCTGCTCTTTGTGATTTTTGGTGAAAAATTGCGGAAAAAAAACAAAAAGCGCCAAAATTCTATTTAAAAGTTTGTCTAGATTGGAAGTTTGAGAAATTTTACTTTTGCCTTTCTGCTTAAATTCCTGTTTGGGAGATTTTGAAATTTCCGGACTCTTTGATGCTTGTTTTGAGAGGCTTTTTTCCTCAATCATATCGTATAAAATTTCCAGTTTAACCCCGGTTTTTTGAGCCAATTCCTCCAAATAATAAGCTTGATCCAATTTGTGAGGCAAAAGTACTATTTTTTCCAACAACTCTGCCACTGCTTTTTTTCTTTCCTCTATGTTGGTTACATCATAAAAATCCAAAACCATATCAAAATAATATTCCATAGCCGGTTTGACCGAGTCGGCTAATTTTTTCCAAATATTTTCATCCAGCAAAACCAGGTCGGCCACATCCTTACTTTCCTTTGTTTTTTGTGAGCCCAAATCAATCGCTCCTACATTCAAGCCTAAAGACAAAGCCAAATCAATCCCTTTTTTAGCCGCTTCAATTCCCGCTTGATCAACATCAAAAGCAAAAGCCAAATTATCGCTATATCTTTTTAAAATAGCCAATTGATCTTGGGTTACCGCTGTCCCGCAAGTCGCCACTACATTTTCGACACCCGCTTTATGACTTAACATCACATCAAGGTTTCCTTCCAGTAAAATAGTTAAATCTTTCTTTTTTATAGCATTTCTGGCCAAATTGACACCGTATAAGGATCTGCTTTTATCATAAATCGGGGTTTGAGGAGTGTTAATATATTTACCCATATTTGAATCATCACCCGGAAGCACCCTGGCTGAAAATCCCAAAACATCCCCAAAAGAATTAAAAACCGGGAATATAATCCGATTTCTAAATCTATCGTAATAACCCCTTCTAGATTTTTGGCTGGAAACAATCAATCCGGCTTGTTCCATATCTTTGGGCCCAAACCCCTGAGTTGAGAGATTGGAAAAAATATCATCCCAGGAATCTTTTGCAAACCCTAAAGAAAATTTTTCTCTCAATTCCGTGCTTATGCCCCGATCCTGCAGATAAGCCCGGGCTTTTTCGCCCTGTTTTGAATTTAAATTTATAATAAAAAGCTCTAAAGCCGCTTTTAAAACTCGGTTTAACTGATTTTTTGCCTCTGTTTTAGCTGAATCCTGTTGAGTCAAAGAAACCCCGGCTTTCCCGGCCAAAAATTTCAAAGCCTCCACAAAATTCATTCCCTCTATTTCCTGAATAAAAGTAAAGATATCCCCTCCTTTGCCACAGCCAAAACAATGAAAGATCTGCCTTTCTTCATTTACTGTAAAAGAAGGGGTTTTTTCATTATGAAAAGGACAAAGAGCCTTATGATTGGCTCCCGATTTGGTAAGTCGCAAATAATTTCCCACAATTTCCACAATATTTAAACGTCTTTTTATTTCTTCAACATCGTTCATTAATTTTTTATTTATAATTTTTTAGCTTTATAAAATTTAAATCCAATTTTACTCTTTATTAATTCCCGCCTATCTTGAAATTATTTTGTCAAAAATTTTTAAAGCTTAAATATTTTTTTAAAAACAACTCCAACAATGATCAATTAATCTGTATAGTAATGCCAACAATTCAGCTTAAGCCTTAAAGAAAATAGGTTTAGTCAGCATCATTGATAATTTTTACCTATAATTCAAGAAATAAAAAGTTTCTCTTATCAACTCCTCTTGCAAAAAACAAATTTCATTAAAAACTCAGCTATAAACTCTTTTAAAAATATTATAACTCAACAATTTAAGAATTCCAAAATCCAAACCAATTCTATTATTCTGTTTTGTTTCTTTCTCCAATTCCCCAATAAGCTTTTGAGATCTTTTTCTAAAGCAAATTTTAGTCCATTGAGGAAAAAAAGTAACTGAATTGCCAAATTTCACATCCACCACATCCCCATCATTTAACAAGGTATCGATATTTTTTCCAAACCGTTTATAGAAACGGTTTTTATTCTTTTGGTTCTTTTTTTTTGTAAATCGCTAAACTAAAATCCAAAGCTGAGCCGGGTTTGTCAAAATGGAAAATATTATTGTTTTTATCAAAAACAATCAATTAAGAGCCGGAAAAAACTGGTTAAAGCCTTCTTAAACTGTTTGGGGTTATCTTGTTCTAATTTAATCATTTCCAAATTTTCAAACAAAGGGATTGGTTTTATCCAATCCAAAAAACCGTTGATTTCATAATTCAAAGAAACTTTATTTATAGTAAGTTTTTTTGAATATAAAAAAAATACAAATTAAAATCCTTTATTTTTAGATTAAATTTAATATTTGTTTTAATCAATACTTTTAACTACTGGAGAAGAATTTCTTTTAAAGCGCTGTATTTATTGGGAGTGGGAATGGATTTTTTTCTTTTATTTAGAATCTTTTTTATTTTGGAGGGTAATTTGATTTTTTGGTTGATAATTTTTTCCACTTCCTCTTTGAATTTTACAGGATGAGCGGTTTCAAAAAATACTCCTGTCCTTTTACAAGCAGAATCCTTGAGGTATTTTTCAAGACCCAAATAAGCCACCGCTCCATGAGGATCCATAAGATAGTCAAATTTTTCAAAAACTCTTTTAATAGCCGTCTGGGTTTGATCATCGGAAAAACTATAGGCTATAATATCCTTTTTCATTTTAGCTAAGTCATTATCATAAAGATCTTTAATGCGATAAAAGTTGCTGGGATTGCCGATATCCATTGCACTAGATAAACTCTGAACCGATTTTTTTGCCTTGAATTTACCGGTTCTTAAATAATCTTGAAAAACATTGTTTTTATTTAGAGAGGCGACGAATTTTTGAACCGGCAAACCCATTTTTTTAGCCATAATCCCGGCTGTCAAGTTTCCAAAATTACCGCAAGGCACAGAAACTGTAAAGGGTTTTTGAATTTTGGAATAAACATAAAAATAATAAAAAACCTGACCCAAAAGCCTGGCAAAATTTATTGAATTAGCGGGAATAAGTGTTAAGTTTTCATTAACTTCCCTGTCTAAAAAAGCTTTTTTAACCATAGCCTGACAATCATCAAAAACTCCCTTTATCTCCAAAGCTTTGATATTTGAAGCTCCCGTAGTCAGTTGTTTTTCTTGGATTTGACTTATTTTTTTAGCCGGATAAAGCAAAACCACCTCTATATTTTCAATTCCGGAAAAAGCGTTGGCTACCGCTCCTCCGGTGTCCCCGGAAGTAGCCACCAGAACAGTAATCTTTTTCCTATCTTTATTTAAATGAGAAATAACTTTTGCCATAAATCTAGCTCCAAAATCCTTAAAAGCCAAAGTAGGACCGCCAAATAATTCTAAACAATAAACATTATCTGATAAGAACACCAGAGGAATTTCAAAATCAAAAACTTCTTGAATTAATTTTTTAAGATCTTTAGAACCGATTTCTTTTTCCAAAAAAGGCTTGGCAATCTCAAAAATAATTTGATTAAACTCAAGTTTAGCTAAACTTTTTAAAAATTTCTTATTTAATTCAGGTATTTCCCGAGGCATATATAATCCTCCGTCCGGCGCTAAGCCACTTTCCAAAACCGCTTTTTTAAAATCCACTCTTAAATTTTTATTGTTAGTGCTATAAAATTTCATTTTTATGTTTTAAAGTTTTTTAAAAACCTCATCAAGGAATTCATCCCCTTGTTTTAAATTTCTATGAATCTCGAAAGGTAAAGTAACATCAGCCTTTTTTTTATATTGTTTAGCTCTGTATTCCAAAAGCCGAGGATAACAAATTTGCAAAGCTTTTTGATTGGTTTGGCCAGGCTTTTTTTGAAAAATTTCTTTCCACATAATCGGCTTGGGGTCGCTTAAAAAAACTTGAAATAATTTCTCCCTGAATTGCTCACTTACCTCAAGGTAAATAGCCAGTGAATTTTTCAGTAATTTCTTCAATTCTTTGGGATGATAGACCGAACTTCCTGATAAATCCAAAATACTGCCCTTGGGGTAGTCTTGAGCCATTAATTTTTTTTCCAACTCCAGATAAATTTTCTGTCTTTGTTGAAAATGCTTTGTCCATGGCATGCCCAAATAATTGCCTAATTTTCTGGTCAAATCTTTACCCGGATAGTCTTTCACGATATCATATAATTCTTTTTGTCGGCCCAACATATCATCAATATCAAAATGTTTATAACCAAATTGTCCGGCTATTTTTTGAGACCAATAACTTTTGCCCGCCCCTGACATTCCCAAAAACAACAAATTAATTTTTCTCTGTTTTGGAGGGCGGCTAATATCTTTTTTTAATTCTTCTTTGGAATATTTCATGGTTTATTTTAAATACTTAAGTGGCAGCTGAAAAACAAATCAACTACTGCAATTTTTATTTTTTTCTAAATTTTTTAAAATAACTTCTCGCAATAATTAAGCCATTATGCCTCAAAAAACTTCCTCAAATTGCCTTATTTTTCAGAGGTTCCTTAATAACTTTAATAATATCGGCAAATACTCCGGCCGCAGTCACTTCTCGACCGGCTCCTGGTCCTTTAACCACCATTGGATTGGTTTTATAATATTTGCTGCAAAAAGCGATTATGTTATCACTGTCTTTTAAATTAAAGCAGGGATGATCGCCGCCAACCTCTTTTAAATAAACTTTGGCTTTTCCGTTTTTTAATTCCCCTATATAGCGAAGTGTTTTTTGATTTTTTTGCGCTTGAGTGATTTTTTGATGAAATTTGGCATCGCTTTTTTTAAGTTGCTCAAAAAATTCGTCCAGATTTTTCGCCCTTTTACATTGGTTGGAAAGAAGACTTTCCACTCTAATATCTTTTAATTCCATTTTCAGACCGATTTCCCTACCCAGGATCAAAAGCTTTCTGGCCACATCCATTCCATTTAAATCATCTCTGGGATCCGGTTCGGTATAACCGTTTTTGTAAGCTTCAAAAACTATCTGACTGAACTTTTTTTGTTTGGAAAAATTATTAAAAATATAGCTCAAAGTCCCGGAGAAAACTCCTTGAATTTTATAAATCTCATCCCCTGCCAAAATTAAATTTTGTAGCGGACCGATAACCGGCAAACCCGCTCCCACATTGGTTTCATAAAAAAATTTCACCCCGTTTCGACTGGCCAGTTTTTTTAATCTTCGATAATAATCAAAGCTTTGAGAATTGGCTTTTTTGTTGGGGGTGGCAATGGAAACCCCTTTTTTAAGAATTGTTTCATATTTACCGGCAATTTCATCACTGGCGGTACAGTCTACAAAAACAGAATTCTCGAGTTTCAAATTAATCATTTTGTTAATAAAAAAGTCGATATCTTTTTTTTGTCCGGATTTGCCAAAAAGCTTCTCCCAATTTTTAAGCTCAATCCCTTCTTGGGTAATCAAAAACTTATCAATATCAGCGATACCCGTAACTCTTAGTTGTAAATTGTGCTTTTTAAACAAATTTTTTTGCTGTTCCTTGATTTGATTTAAAAGACAAGTTCCTATATTACCGATCCCGACTAAAAAAATATTGGCTTTTTTAATCTTTTTAAAACACATCATCGATTTGTCGGTTTTTTCAACTTTCTTCATAAATATTTTTAAAAATTAATAGGAGTAAAAACTAAACTTAATTCAAATTTTTTTATCCAAATAAATATAAAAAATCCGACTTGCGCCGGTTGATTTTTATAAACTTAAAATTTATAAAATAAAATCAACTCGGCTCTGGCCGGATCCCTGTAATGATTATAATATTAATTAAAGTATGTCTAAAATTCATAGTATCTAAGAAAAAAATTATTAAAAAGACTGGCGTCGAATAAGTTAATATTGAAAAATTTAAAATTACAGTAATTAATTTATCCGCTACCTAGCTTATTAAATTCAATAATCAAAGGAAACTTAGTTAAAATAATAGCAAAAAAAAATATTTTAATCAAATACAATTTAATCACAAGGGTATTGGAAACTAACTTCCCAAATCCCCAATAAAGATTTTGGCAATCTAACTCCTAAGCCAATTAATAATTAAACCCATCCATTTCACACCTTACCCAAACCAAACTCCGATAATTGAAAAACCAAAGACCTAGGAGTTGAATTTGGGAATCTCTTCCTACCTCATCTTTACCTTATACTTAATATCTTGTTGCGCTTTAATTTGTTTTTTGGCTTTATACTTTCTGTAATATTTTACCAAATAAGGATAACCGGAATGTTTGGCTTTTTTAATTC
>WJJL01000019.1 GCA_014729725.1 Candidatus Moraniibacteriota bacterium
CAAAACAAGCAGTACACTTCTCTTATATATAAAATTTACTCTCCCAAAAAAATGTTGTCAACACTAAAAGCTAAACTTGTGAATTTATCTGAAGATTTCAGGAGAATTTCGGTAACTCATATTGAAGATGAAATTTAAGTGCTTTTTGAAATATTCTCTAACGGTTCTTTATTAACATTTTTAGAGGTTTTTATGGCTAAAGACTTTACTTACTTTTAAAAAGTTAAATTTTGGTCTATTCTTTTTAAGAATAGATTTTTTTTGCCGTTGACTATTAAAAGATAAATATGAGTAGTGAAAAAAAGGCATTGATAATTGATTTCGATCATACTTTAGCTTACACAGAACATTATAAACAAGATTTTATTAATTTAGCTGAAAAAATTTTAGATTTATCTAAAAAAGATATAAGAAATAGATTGCTTGATTTGACTCAAGAAATTAGAAAAGGCAATTATTTGTTATCCAGTGAGGATTTTGTTAAGAGAGTTGTAGGTGATAAGTTTGATGAAATTAAATATGAGGAAATGATAAAAGAAAATGAAAAATTATTAGAAAATTTTTCCAAATACATTCCTCAAGAAGCCTTGGATTTTTTAAATAAAATAAAAGAAAAAGGATTTGAAATAATTATTTATACTTACGGAGAGAAAAATTTTCAAAAAACTAAAATTAAACATTCTGGAATTTTGAAAGAAATTGAAGATATTGATGTGATTTACACTCAAGAAAATAAAAGAGATAAAATTTTGGAATTAATCAAAAACAAAGGTATTGAAAGGGGTTATTTTATAAATGATAATTTTAGAGAAAATGAAGAAGTTGAAACATTTCTTAAAAATCAAAATTATGAAGCCATAAGAGTCATAAACAAACTCCCTCCTTATCGTAAAGACCCAATCGATTCGGATAAAATAATATTTCATAATTTTTCTGAAATTTTAGAGTTTATTGAAAATCAAGAATTAGAAAAGGAGGTAAAACAAGAGTTTCGAACAAAATAATGGATTATATTGATTGTTTTGTTTGACAGAAAATTTAGCCTTGTTATATTAAAATTACCTTTTAAAATTAAAATCCATAGCCGAATCCCGGAAATATCCGGGGGTGGGTTCGGTTTTGAAGTTATTTTATTGAGTGTTTTCTATTTAGCTTCAGGATGGTTTTTGCGTTAGTGAAAACTCGGCACAGCCTTCCGTAATCATAAGGCAATCGATGTCTATTATTAAGGATAGAGTCGATAAAAGTGTTTGCTCAAAATTTTTTAGCAAAAAAAAAGGTGGCACCGCGGGATTTATATATATCATTATATTTTATAAGCCTCTCGTCCTTTTATGCAAAGCTCAAAAGTTTCAGGTTTGGCAAATTTACGGAAAAATCTTTTGGTTTTTTAATAATCTTCTCCACTGGCGGAGGTATTACAAAAACTCTTGTATTTTCTGTAATTTTTTCTAACTTTTAAACTTTTGATTGCCTTTGGATTTAAGGAGGAGGGGTTTTTTAATTTTATAATTCAGATTAATCTAAATTAATCAGCGTCATTGATACTTTAATTATGCAATATCCTGATTTAAAATTTAAAAACAAAAAACCGGCTTATGTTAAGTTTGCCGATGATTTAAATTTTTTTAAGCTTTTTAAAAAGATTGAGCAGAATTTTGATTATTGTTATTTTCTCGAATCTTTAGGTATGGAGCAAAGTCGTTCCAGATATTCAATTATCGGTTTTGATCCAGAAGTGTTAATTAGCGCTAAACAACAGGAATTAAGGTTTAACCAGAGCGGCAAGGCGAAAAATTTTAAAGTGGATAACCCTTATTTGGAGTTAAAAAAAGCAATTCCAAACAAAATCATCTCTAAACAATATAGCGGCGGTTTAGTTGGCTATTTGGGTTATGACTGCGTTAATTATTTTGAAAAGAGCTTAAAGGTTTCACTTCATCCGGATTTTGATCAATTTATGTTTGGTTTATATAGCGATGGTTTAGTTTATGATAAAATGACCGGGGAAATATTTTATTTTTATTTCAATCAAAACCGGATTAACTTAATTAAAAAAATCAGCAAGCAAAAAAGAAAATCAAAGCCAAGGTTGAAGGTAAGGTTTCTGGGAGATACAAAAACCGAAAAAATGCATAAAAAAATGGTGGAATCAGCTAAAGATGAGATAAAAAAGGGCAATATTTTTCAAGGTGTTTTAGGTTTTAAATCTTTATTTGAATTCAAGGGGGATAAAATTAAAATTTACGAACGGCTAAGAAAAATTAATCCTTCCCCGCATATGTTTTATCTGAAATTTTTTGATAAGTTTATTATAGGAGCCAGTCCGGAAATGCTTTTCAGGCTGCGCGATAACGAAATGGAGACTTTTCCTTTAGCCGGCACCATAAAAAGAGGCAAAGATTTAAAAGAAGACCGGAAGCTGGCCAGAATTTTACTTAACGATCCTAAAGAACGAGCCGAGCATTCAATGTTGATTGATCTGCACAGAAATGACATGGGAAGAGTGGCTCGTTTTGGTTCGGTTAAAGTCAGAAATATTATGGATATAAAAAAGTTCTCCCATGTAAGTCATATTTCCAGCGAGGTCACCGGAACTTTAGCCCAAAATCATAATATGTTTAGCGCGCTTGCCAGCAATTTTCCGGCCGGAACCTTATCGGGGGCCCCAAAAATTGAAGCCATCAGAATAATTGAACGCTTGGAAAACGAACCCAGAGGACCTTATGGTGGAGCGGTAGGACATTTTGGTTTTAATAAGGATTGCACCTTTGCCATCCCAATTCGATCTTTATTTATAAGCGGTAAATACGGTTATGCTCAGACCGCCGGTGGCATTGTTTATGATTCTAAAGCTAAAAATGAATATTTGGAAATAAAAAATAAACTTAAGGCTATGACAAGGGTTTTGGAAACATATAGGTGATACTATTATTTAATTTAAATTCATTTAAATTTTATTTTTAATTAAAGCAATGAAGAACAATAAACCAGTGACTTTTTCAGGGATTCAACCAAGTGGGGAATTGCATATTGGAAATTATTTAGGCGCCATATCTCAATGGGTAGATATGCAAGGTAATTATTCGTGCATTTTTTGTATTGTTGATTACCATGCAATTACTGTTAGACAAGATCCAAAAAAGTTAAATAAAAATATTCGAGAAATTGCCAAAATTTATCTGGCCTTAGGAATAGATCCTAAAAAGTCAGTGATCTTTCAGCAATCAAGTATTAATGAACACACAGAACTGGCTTGGATCCTAAATTGTATTGCCAGAATTAGCGATTTAAACAAAATGACTCAATTTAAAGACAAAGCAGATAAGAACCAGGAAAAAGTAACTGTTGGCCTCTATGACTATCCGGTTTTGATGGCGGCAGATATTTTACTTTACAACACTGATCAAGTTCCCGTTGGTAAAGATCAATCGCAACATGTTGAATTAAGCAGGACATTAGCCAAAAGATTTAACAAAAGATTTGGGCAAACATTTAGAATACCTGGACTAAAACTTAGAAAACAAGGAGCCAATATTATGGGGCTTGATAATCCGGAAAAAAAGATGAGTAAAAGCGCAGAAAGCAAAAATAATTACATTGCTCTAACAGATGCGCCTGAAATAGCAGTTAAAAAAATTAAAAAAGCAGTTACTGATTCAGGTTCAGAAATCAAATATGATCCTAAAAACAAAAAAGCCATTTCTAATCTTTTAACTATTTATTCAATTTTAGATAATAAACCTATTAATAATTTGGAAAAGAAATATAAGAACAGCAATTACGGTAAATTTAAAGATGATCTTGCCCAAATTGTTCAAAATTTCTTAAAAGAGTTTCAAGCTAAATATAATAGAATTAACGACAAACAAGTTGATCAAGTCTTGGAAAATGGAGCAGATAAAATTAGACCGATTGCCAAACAAACCATTCAAAGGGTTAAATCCAAAATTGGAATTAATTAAAGAACATGAAAATCCTAATCCTGGACAATTACGATTCTTTTACTTACAACCTTTATCAATATATTGGTGAAATTTTGATCGCTAAAAATATTGGATTTGATATTGAGGTTAAGCGTAATGATGAAATTTCCATTCAAGAAATAAAATCGGCTAAATTTGATCGAATTATTATTTCACCAGGACCAGGCAGTCCCGATGATCCCCAATATTTTGGAGTCTGCGCTAAAGTGATTACCCAAATTGGCAAAATCACCCCGGTTTTAGGAGTTTGTTTAGGAATGCAGGGAATCGCTCATTATTTTGGAGGCAAGGTAATTAGGGCTAAAAATCCAATGCATGGCAAAACCAGCCTCATAGAACATGATGGTAAGGGAGTTTTAAAAAATTTACCTCAAAATTTGGAAGTAATGCGCTATCATTCTTTGATTCCAGATCCGCTTAAATTGCCGGACTCGCTTGAAGTTAGCGTTTTGGTTAAAACTAAAAACACTAAAGCTTGCCTGTTGGGTAACGAAAAACTGAATAGCCAAGATGAAGTTATGGGTTTAAGGCATAAAAAATATCCGATCTGCGGAGTGCAGTTTCATCCCGAATCTTTCGCCACTGAAGGAGGGAGGGAATTACTGGAAAATTTTCTTTTTATCAAACATTAAAATCATGGAAAAAATATTAAAAAAACTGAAAGCTCAAGAAAACCTTAACCAAAAAGAGGCTTATCAAATGCAGGAAAAGATAATTTCCGGTAAAGTCCAAGAAAAGACGCTACTTGAGATTTTTCGTTATTTTAATCAAAAAAAAGTAACGGATATGGAATTTTCAGCCATTGTTAAGGCAACTCGGGATAAGATGTTAAAAGTCAAGGTTGATTTTGATTGTTTGGATACTTGCGGTACAGGAGGGGACGGCTTAAACACTTTTAATATTTCCACAATTTCAGCGATAATTTGCGCCGCTCTTGATATTCCGGTGGCCAAACACGGAAATCGAGCGGCCAGCAGTCAATGCGGCAGTGCCGATGTTTTGGAAGAGTTAGGCATTAAAGTTGATTTAGATAAGAATCAAGCTAAAAGATGTTTGGATAGATCGGGGATTGTTTTTTTGTTTGCCCCTAATTTTCATCCGGCGCTTAAATTCGTCAAGCAAGCCAGAATCAAGTTTGCAAAGCCAACCTATTTTAATATTTTAGGACCGATGTTAAATCCTGTTTTAGCCAAGTATCAATTAATTGGAATAAACGATAAAAGTAAAATTGAATTAATGGGAAAAACTTTAATTAATACAGGCTCCAAAAGAGTGATGATAGTCTATGGTAAAAACGGAATGGATGAGCTGAGCGTTGAGGGGGAGAATTTAATTTATGATTTCAGTCAAAATAAAACTAAAAAATATTCAATCGGTTTAAAAGAAATGATTGGCAAAGAGTTTAGTTTAACTCAAATTAAGGGTGGAGATCAAAAAGAAAACGCAAAGATTTTTTTAGATATTTTAAATGACAAGGCGAGTCAAGCTCAAAAAGCGGCGGCTTGTTTAAATGCGGGTTGCGCTTTATTTTGTTTTGGAAAGGCGCAAAATATTTTGCAAGGGGTTTATCTGGCAAAGCGATCTATTGAAAAGGGAAAAGCTTTAAAAAAATTTAAACAATTTAAAAAAATTTCCAATGCGGTTTAAAAAGACCAACACTATTTTGGATGAAATTTGTCAAAACAAAGCAAAACAACTCGGGTTAAAACTTGAAAATCAAGGTTTGGAAAAGCTTAAAAAACAGATTAGAGATTCAGCTTTTAAACCGTCCAGTTTTAAAAAAGCCTTGCAAAAGCCGGGAATTTCTTTGATCGCGGAAATTAAAAAATCATCTCCAGCAATGGAAGGAGAAAATATTAGAAAAAATTTTGATTTAGAACGGATCGCTAAAATTTATGAAAAATCCAAAGCCAGAGCAATTTCCGTTGTAACGGAAGAAAAATATTTTTCTTCGGATCCGCAATATCTAAAAACGGTCAAAAGTTTGGTGGGTATTCCGGTTCTTAGAAAAGATTTTTTAATTGATGAATATCAAATTTATGAATCCAAGGCGATGGGAGCGGATGCTGTTTTAATGATTGCTTCAATTTTGCAAAAAGCTCAGATAAAAAAACTTTACCATTTGGCTAGAAATCTGGAATTGGATGTATTAGTAGAGGCGCATAACAAAGAAGAGGTAAGGGTGATTTTAAATACTATTGAGCCTGATATAATAGGAATTAATAATCGTGATTTAAAAACTATGAAAATTGATTTGGCCAATTTTGAAAGCTTGGTTGAAAGAATCCCTAAAAATGTTTTAAAAGTGGCTGAGTCCGGAATCGAATCAGGTAAAGATGTTTCAAGAATGCAAAGAGCCGGGGCGGACGGTGTTTTGGTGGGAACAAGTTTGATGAAGGCTCAAGATATAGAAGCTAAGATTAAGGAATTGATTTAAATTAAGGGGATATATTAGTTGTTTGGAGTTTATAGCTTATTTTAAGGACAAAACAAATAATTATCACTAGCTTCAAATTAATTAATTTTTAATTTTGTAATTTATATTAATTTAGCCCCAGCAATAAATAATCTTTATTTTATCATAATGAAAAAAATCAAAAATATTTTTATTAAAACCCAATATGATAGCGACAAACAGGGTCACTTTAATGGTTTGGGTGGCCGATATGTTCCGGAAATGCTCATTCCGGCTTTGGAGGAGTTGGAAAAAGCTTACAATCAAGCCAAAAAAGATCCTCAATTTAGCGATGATTTAATGGATCTTTTCAATAATTATGCCGGCCGGCCGACTCCTCTTTATTTTGCCAAAAATTTAACTGAAAAATTAAAAGGCGCTAAAATTTATATAAAAAACGAGGGTTTAAATCATACAGGAGCGCATAAAATGAATCATTCTCTAGGCCAGGCCTTATTAGCCAAAAGAATGGGAAAAAAAAGACTTATCGCCGAAACTGGAGCCGGCCAGCACGGTTTGGCTACCGCCACGGTGGCGGCCAAATTTGGTCTTAAATGCACGATTTTTATGGGGAAAGTGGACTATGAACGGCAGCGCCCCAATGTTTTTTGGATGGAACAATTAGGTGCCCAAGTGGTGCCTGTCCTGCATGGAACTCAAAGATTAAAAGACGCGGTAACCGCTACCTTACAGGATTGGATTACCAATGTGGACGACAGTTATTATCTTTTAGGTTCGGTTTTAGGCCCTCATCCTTATCCATCAATGGTTCGTGATTTTCAGACAATTGTGGGTCTGGAAGTTAAAAATCAGCTTCAAGAAATTTATGGCATTGATAAACCGGATTATATTATAGCCTGCGTTGGTGGCGGCAGTAATGCGATTGGCATCTTTAATCCTTTTTTGGATGATGCTAAAATTAAATTAATTGGGGTAGAAGCCGGCGGAAAAGGAATTCAAAAGATCGGTAATCACGCCGCCAGATTGCAGAAAAATCAAAAGTTGGGGGTGGTTGAGGGTTATAAATCTTATTTTATTCAAGACAGCGACGGTCAGATACAAAACACTCACAGTATTTCTGCGGGTTTGGATTATTCCGGAATCGGTCCCCAGCATGGTCGGCTTTTTCAAAAAGATCGGGTTGAATATAAATATGCCACTGACAAAGAAGTTATTAAAGCTTTTAAACTTTTAGCCAAAAGCGAGGGTATTATTCCTGCTCTGGAATCAGCTCATGCCGTGGCTTATGCTATAAAGTTGGCTCCCAAACTTTCCAAAAATA
Organism: Candidatus Moraniibacteriota bacterium; assembly: GCA_014729725.1. Taxonomy (GTDB): domain Bacteria; phylum Patescibacteriota; class Minisyncoccia; order CAIUEV01; family JAHKAQ01; genus WJJL01. The sequence goes on from WJJL01000019.1 coordinate 7,724, forward strand.
AAACTGTCGTGATTAATTTATCAGGTCGAGGCGACAAGGATATTTTTATAGTAGCCGAAGCTTTAAAGGATAAAAAATGGCAGGATTTTTTAGAAAGTAAGGTTAAAAAGTAAAATAAAATTTATGAAAAATAAGATTTTAACTCAATTAGAAAAAATTAAAAACCGGAATCGGCTGGGGATTATGACCCATGTTGTAGTGGGTTATCCCAGTTTAAAGCAATGCCGGGAGCTGATTTTAAAAATGGCGGAGGTGGGAGTGGATTTTATTGAACTGCAAATTCCTTTTTCGGATCCCATGGCGGACGGCCCCACTATTATGAAAGCCAACAAAAAGGCCTTGGATAATGGTGTTAAAGTTAAAGACGCTTTTGCTTTAATGAAAGATCTTAGCTCCAAACTGGAAATCCCTTTAATTTTTATGGGTTATTTCAATACGATTTTTAATTATGGGGTGAAGAATTTTTGTAAAGACGCCAACAAGGCAGGCTGCAGCGCCTTGATATTCCCGGATATTCCCTTAGAGGAGGAAGAAAATGAAAATTTTATTAAATTTGCCAAACAAAATGATTTAATTCCTATTCGGGTTTTGTCTCCGGCAAGCACCAAAGAACGGCTGCAAAAAAATGCTCAAATAGCCGAGGGTTTTGTTTATTTTGTGGGTCGAAAGGGAACCACCGGCGCCAAAAGCGGTTTGGATAAAAAATTGGATCAAAATTTAAAAAATTTAAGAAAATATTTTAAAATTCCAATCGCGGTGGGATTCGGAATTTCCGATAAAAGTCATTTAAAATCCCTTAAAAACAAGGCCGATATTGCGGTAATTGGCAGCGCTGTTTTGGATATCTATAACAATACTTCCAAAGGAAAAGCTTTAAAGGCAGTAGAAAAATTTTTAAAAAAATTATGAAAAAAATTATAAATTTCAAACAGTTTAATAAATTAGATATAAGAATCGGAACAGTTATCGAGTTTGAAGAGATCAAAAATTCAGATAAGCTTTTGCGTCTTGTTTTTGATGTTGGGAAAAAAAAGATTCAAATTATCACCGGAATGAAAAAGTTTTATAAAAAAGAAGATTTTTTAAACAAACAATTCCCGGTTTTGCTGAATTTAGAGCCCCGTAAAATTATGGGTTTGGAAAGTCAGGGAATGCTTTTGGCTGCTGATCAGGAAGGGGAACCGGTTTTACTTTGTCCGGTTAAAAAAGTTCGTAAAGGCAGCGTAGTACACTAGAGTGGAATTTAGCAGCTTTATTTGATTTTTTGTTTCAGTAGGTTAAAATTAATTGTTGGATAGAAGAATTAAGATAATCCAAAATCTTTTTATTTTGTGCTTTCCCGAATTTTCTTGACCTTCTTGTTCTTGGAGGATAAAGTTTTCCCAATTGTTTAATTTTGTAAAAGCCAGACGGAAAATTTTTAAAAGCCGCTTAATTAAAAGCGGACAATTTTAATATTTAATTTTTTTGAAATGATAGCCGCCATTATTAATGATTGCAGAGATGATAATGTCAAAGGACGCCAAATTGCAAGGGTGTCTTCTTTATTAAATTGTCACTCCACCTTAGTCGGAGTAAAAAACGATCTGGAAGCCGCCGGCAACTTAATTGATATTTTAGACGCTCTGGAAGACAGAAAAGGAGTGGTTTTGGTGAATGTAGCACCCAGAAATCATCAAGCTAAAGGCTGGAAAAACGGCACTCCTTTTGGTTATTTTTATTACAAAAACATTTTGGTTGTCAGCACTGTGGATGGTTTAACTTTATCTTTGGTGAAAAAACTCGGTTTAATTGATGAAATCAAGGTCTTAGATGTTCCCGGGGTTTTGAATGAAATGATTAAAAAAGGTTTTGTAAAAAAAGAAATCAGACAGCGAATCATTAAGACTCAATTTAGGAGTTTTGAATTTTCTCCAAGAGTGGCTGCTTATTTATGGGAAAACAAAGAGCTTGCCGGGGTAAAACTGTTAATTCAGGAAATTCCGCAAGCGCCCGAATCGGTTTGGTTTATCGATAATTTTGGAAATTGCAAGACCACTTTGTTAGAAGATGATATTGAAAAAAAAGTTGGAGATTGTTTAAAAACAAAACTGGGAGAATTTGATATTTATTCAAGGCTTAAAGATGTGCCCAACAACAAGGCCGCTATTATTAAGGGTAGTTCCGGGATAGGGGATAAAAGATTTTTGGAAATTGTAATGCAAGGCAAAAGCGCGGCGGAAAATTTTAAAATTCAAAGCGGAGATTTGGTTATATAAATTGACGAAGGCCTTTAAATATGCAATTCTTTAACTGTCAGGCTTTTGGAAAATTTAAATTGTTGACTAATGAACAGTCGCGCTTGCCTGTTTCTTTTTTAAATTATACAGGAAGTGGATTGTTTTAAATTATAAAAGTTTATTAAATTTTAAATTCATGAAAAAAGACATTCACCCAAAATACGGTCAGTGCCTCATTACCTGCGCCTGCGGTAATAAGGTTAAAACCAGAGCAACGGTTGAAGAAATGAAAATTGAAGTGTGCAGCGCCTGCCACCCTTTTTACACTGGAAAAAAGAAAATTCTTGATTCCACCGGCCGGGTTGACAGATTTATGAAGCGTTTTTCAAAAACCAAAAAGTTGAAAAACCGGCAAAAGCAAGGAAAAAAGACTAAAAAAACCTCCTCCCCAAAGCCTCAAACCTCTAAAAAGCAAAAACTTGCTGCAAAAAAGTAGGTTTGTTTTTATAAAGTGTTGTTATTTTAAAGAAAAATATGTAAGCGCCAATACTCTAAATTTTTTTACAACAAGCAAAAAAAGTAAATTTTATGGCTCAATCAGACAAAATCAAACTCCCCAGCATTATAACAGTAAAGGAGTTCGCCAAATTAATCGACAAGCCCGTCAGCGAAGTGATTAAAGTTCTAATGGAAAACGGTTTTTTGGCAAATATTAACGAAACTTTAGATTTCGAAACCGCTTCCTTAATCGCCGGAGAGTTTGGTTTGGAAACCCAAGAGGAGAAGATTGATGAAAAAAAAGTGGACTTAATAACACCGGATCAGTTGGCCGAGATTTTAAAAGAGGAAAAACAAAAGGATGAAAACTTAGAAAAACGCCCTCCGATTGTAACTATTTTGGGCCATGTGGATCATGGGAAAACCAGTTTACTTGATACGATTCGAAAAACCGAAACCGCGGCTCAAGAAGCGGGCGGGATAACTCAGCATATCACGGCTTATCAAGTTAAATTCAAAGAAAAAACCATTACTTTTGTAGATACCCCCGGACACGAGGCTTTTAAACAAATGAGAGCCAGAGGGGCGGGAATCGCCGATATCGCGATTTTGATTGTAGCGGCCGATGATGGAGTAAAACCTCAAACCAAGGAAGTGATAGATAATTTAAAAGATTCGCAGCTACCTATAGTGGTTGCGATAAATAAAATTGACAAACCTCAAGCCAAGGTGGAAATGGTTAAAAGTCAGTTGGCGGAGGCCGGAGTTATGCTGGAAAAAAGAGGGGGGCAAGTGCCGGCTGTCGAAATATCGGCTAAAAACAATATAAACATTGAGGAATTACTGGAAACCATATTGCTTTTAGCCGATGTTAACGAAATAAAGGCTGATTATAACAGAAAAGCTTTGGGAATTATTTTAGAATCTCATTTGGATCCCAGAAAAGGTCCTGTGGCAACCGCCATTATAAAAACCGGGGTTTTGAATCAGGGTGATCAGATTTTAGCTCAGGATGTAACCGGTACCGCCAGGCAGATTTTGGATTATAAAGGCAAAAGAATTCTAAGCGCCCTTCCCGGTAGCCCTGTGGTTATTATAGGCTTAAATGAAGTTTGCAAAGCCGGATCTGTTTTGCAAATTGAAGAAAGTCGCTCTTTGGCTAAAAAAAAGGCCAAAAGAATTAAGTTGGATTATGTTAGTGAAGTGGCCAAACAGCAGGCCAGCGTTAAAAAATTAAATCAGGAGGAAAACGAAGAGCTTAAAAAAATCAATATTATTATCAAGGTTGATGTAGAAGGATCTTTGGAAGCGATTAAGCAAATTATTGATTCAATCGATCAAACCGAAATTCTGGTCAATGTTTTAGTAGCCAAAGTGGGAAGCATCACCGAAACCGATGTGCAGCTTGCTATGACTTCTAACGCGATTATTTACGGTTTTAAAACCTCCATTCCGGATCCAATTATGCAAACCGCTCAAAAAAATCAGGTAAAAGTTAAGATTTTTGATATTATTTACAAGTTAATAGAAGATCTTAAAGAGGAGATGACGGAAAGACTGGAGCCGGAAATCGTAAGAAATGAACTGGGCAGATTAAAAGTTTTGGAAATTTTTAGAACTGAGAAAACCAAAATGATTGTGGGCGGCAGAGTAACTGAAGGCAAAGTAATCAACAAAGCCCAATTTGATATTATTCGAAACAAGGAAAAAATCGCTTCCGGAGTAGTGGAGGAGTTAAGACATAATCAGGACCAGGTGAACGAGGTGAAAGCCGGGATGGAATGCGGTATAACTTATGTTGCTAAAAATAAATTTTCTAAAATTGAAAAAGGCGATGTATTGGAGTTTTTTCAGCTTGAGGAAGTTAAGAAAAAAATTAAATAATTTTCAATAATTTGGCGGAAATTTACTAAAAAAGAGTTTTAAAAACAATTAAAATTTGCGATACTTTAAACTTTTTAACCCTCCATTGACCTTACTTTGGAAATCCGCACCCCTTTTTTGAGTTCATAGGTTTCCACCGGATTATTATCTTGATCAAAGATTCTAAAAATAAGCTCGTTTTCTCCGGGTTTCACATTTTCTAAAAGTACTTTTTGCTCCTCTTTTTCTTTTTTGATTCTAAAACTTTCCTGAAGCTTGCCGTTTAAATAAACTTCAACCCGCTTGAAGCTTTTAATTCTGGTGTCAAAAAAGATTCTTATATCTTTTGGCAGATTGCCCATGTTAACCACCCTCATTTTGGCTCCGTCTTTGGCCCATCGGGCCACTGAATCGCCGGTGCCTTCCTTGGAGCTCCAAAAGTCTCCTTTTAAATCCATGGCCAGAAACCAACCGTCTATATGATCGCTTTGTTTTATTTTGTAAGCTATCAGATATTTATCTTCGTAAACTTTTTCGCTATTGAACTGACCCGACACAAAATTGATGGTGTTTTCATAGGCCTGGCCGTCGAATTTTTTATCTCTTTCCCTGTAAATTTTAGAGATTACAACATAGCGTATATTGTAATGATTAAAAATTTTAGTGGCCAGGTTGTAGTAATAATCGTTAATGATTGTTTTTTCCGGCGGCTTTCCTCCGGTGGGAAGGCTATAAAGTAGATCGTATAGAATCGGTGTGTTTTCCTGAAAATCCCATTTATCTTCGATTACTCTGGCAAAGTCGATTCCCGCCAGGTTGTTTTTTTGATGAATGTTGTTATAAAACATCAATTTTGACCCGTAATCGTAACTGGTGGCTCCCGGAATATCGACAATTTTAAAGTTGCCATGCTCTTGTTTAAGATTATCGTAAAATTTGCTATATTTCATAGATTTTGTGGGAACCGGAATCGATAAATATTCCATAGAAAGTATTAAAACAAACAGCAGAGTTATCAAAAAATTTTTTTTCTTGAAATTGATATAGAATAAAGTAAAAATAGAATTGATTTTTTCTGTGATTTTTTTATTTTTTATAAATTCAAGCTTAATTTTTTCAGGCTTTTTGATTTTTTGAACCCCGTATTTTTGTTGAATTTTCCTTAAAATAAAGTCCAGACCGAATCCTGCGGAAATGGCAAAACACAAGATAGCTATAAGAAATATTCGGTTAACCGTACGAATGATATACCAATAAGGAAGATGGTCGTATAAAATATTATAGGGCATCCAGATATCGGTAATTTCCTGGCCTTTATAATGTAAAATAGGACCCAGACTTAATATGACAAAAAGGATGGCGCTGGCAAAGAAAAACAGTTTTATAAGGCCTCTTTTTTTAATTCCAAGTAAGGAAATCATGCTCAGCAATAAAACGCTGTATCCGATATAGTTAGCTTGACGCCCCGAGGGATTGGCAGTGGTATTTTTTCTTAAATAATTAAATTTTTCGCCCCAAAAGGGATGCAGTCTTGAAGGGGTGAAAAATTCAATCAAATCAGTAGAATATCTTAAAACTTGATCTTTTCCCGGATCAAGGTAGTTATCCTGCTGCTGCGTGACTTTAAACAAACCGCCGAAAATAAGTTTTACCGAGATTAAAAGTACAATAATCCCCGCTGCCCCAAAAGCCCAAAACCTTAACTTTAAAAGCATTTCGCTGTTTTTGACCAGATAAAAGAAGACTAAAAGAATTGTAAAAACCAAGGTAAAAGCTAGCAATTGGTGTTCCATAAAAGCGATCAATACCAGAAAAAAACAAAAAAGCAAAAAATCTTTGATTTTAAGATTTTTTAAAAATTTAAGAAGATACAGAATGAAGAAAGGGATAAATTCGTAATGCATAGTGCCAATATTGGTTGAAATCGCTTGGGCAAAGTGAAAAGGAGCAAAAGAAAAAATAATCGAACTTAAAAAAGCGGCGTATCGATTTTTAATTACATAATAAGCCAACTTATACATCCCAAAAGCGGCCATAAAAAAAGAAAAAAGCCACATTAGATTATAGCCGACAAAAGGATTGGTAATCCATTGCACCCAAGCGGTAAGCTCTACAGGAGTAAACTTGAAATGCTTAATTTGCCAGTAAACGGTTTTAAAAATTCCGATATCCGAGATTCGGTTTCTGAATTCAAGAGTTTTTCCCCACACCTGAAAAGTGTCGGAATGCAAACCGGGAATGTGGTTAAACAAAAGAAAAAAAACCGGGAAAGTAAAAATAATTGTATAAAAAAGCAGTAAGATTAAAATTTTTTTATTCATCATATTTTGAAATTATTATATTTTTTTGCATATTTGAAATCAAAAAACTATCTCTACCAGTTGATCGTCCTTTAAGTTATGGGTCTTTCTTAAGTTTTTGGGATGAATTATCTCGACAATGTTAGGTTGGTGAGAGCTTTTTTCGGCAGAAACCAGCCAGGCCTTTAGATTGGTTTTTTGTTTTATTATAAATCTTGAGTCGGGTTTTAATAAATCTTTGTAAATCAGTAATTTAACTTTGTAAATTTTCAAACCCCCATAAATTTTACCATATTGTTCAAATGAGACAACGCTTAGTTTTTCTTTATTTTTAAGCAATTCAGAAATATTTTGTTTGCACAGGGAAACATTTAAAGTGCCGGGAAAAATCTCTTTTTTTAAAAGCTTTTTCAGTCTTTTTTGATAACCCGGTTTTTTTAAAAAAAAAGCCCCCCGGCCTTTGGCTGAAAAGATTCTTCCTAAAATTTTATTTTTGGCTTTTTTATAATTTTTTAATTTGGGAAGCTGTTTAATTTTTATTTGCTTTTTTTCTACAAAGTTTTGAAGCTGAGGGGGAAGAGTTTGATCATAACCCAGACAAATTAAATCCGGATTAATTTTATTTAGTAATTTTTGATAATTGTCTTTTTCTCCTTCCACGATTTCAGCCTTTATTTTTAAGTTTTTTAAGTTTTGGATTCTTTTTTGAATGTTTAGGGCATTTTTTTTAAGATTGTTTTTATCATGAGTCAAAATTATAGTAAGAGAATCTCCCAGATTTCGGGCGGTTTTTAAGAAAAATACATGACCGAGGTGGATAAAATTAAAAGTTCCGGAACAAATTACCTTCATAATGCTATAAATTAATTCCTATTTATAATAATTCAAAAGTTTTTTTTGTCTTTTGATAGCCCAGCGGATAAAAAGACGCAGAATAAAGGAGCGGGTGATTTTAGTTTGGCTGGAAATTAAACCATGGTCGATTAATTTTATTTTGTCTTTTACTATAAACACATTATCCATTCCTTTAAATATAAAATGAAAAAATAAGTTTTTTATGCCGAAAAATTCAAAAACATAACCTGTTTGCCGGGCCATTTTCTCATTGGCCTTAATTAATTTTTTCAGCTGGGCTTTAATTTGGGGATTTTTTTTGTCTTTTAGTTTTAAACTGCGTCCTTTTACAAAATCTTGAATTATGCAATAAGTTTTTTGTTTGTTTTTTTGATAAAATAAAATTTCGTAAGCAACGATAAAGTCGGAAAAATATTTTTTAATCAAAGGGGTTTCGCTTTTAATTTTGTTTAGGGAGTCTCTTTTATCCACCAGATGAATCGGGCCGTAGGGAAATTTAATAACCTGGTCTTTTCCGTATCTATAAACAATATGTTCCCCGGATACCGCTAATCGTTGTTTTATTTTTTCTTTATTATAGGGCGTTTCTTTATTCATGAAAATTTCTAATTACAGAGAATCAACAATCGCTTCAGCCACCGCTTTGATGCATTTTTCCTTATAAGCGGCATCTTTTATATTCGAACAAATGGATTCATCGGTTTGGTTTCTGGCTTTTTCCAGATAACATTCATATTGTTGGGTCCCGTTCATTTCCTCACAAGTCAATTCTTTTTGCTCTTGCTCCCTTTTTTCTTTCCGGCATTTGATTAAACAATTATTTCTTTCTTCGCCGATTTTATCGCTGCATTCCATTTCGCATTCGTCCTGATTTTCCCTTGGGCTTGGGGTTTGTTCTTCCGGAAGTTGATCAAAATCCTGAAGTTCTTCGGAATCGGATTGATTTTTTTGTTGGGTTTGAAATTTGGTTTCATAATCAGATTGCGTTTGAGGGCCTTCCCAAATTTTGTCTTTTAAAGTATAGATTCCATAACCGATAATTACCACTAAAACTCCCAGAATGAAAAATTTAATTGCTTTAGTCATGATTTTAAAATTAAATTAATAATTAATAATTGATTTAATAAGCTTTTCTTTGAAAAAATTTTGCATTTTTTTAGAACCAGCCATTAAATATTTTTTTAAAAAGGCAACAGTATCAATTAATTTCAAGAATTATCTTGATCTAATATTATTCCAAAAATGTTTTAATTTCAAATCTATTTTTTTTAACTTGGAATAAGCTAAGGATTCTTCGATTTTGTTTAAGATTTTTTTTATTTCTTTTAGATTTTTAATTCGAACCATTTGAGGGATAAATTTTTTAATACCGGGAAAACCTTTAAAGTACCAGACAAAATGTTTTCTTTGTTCAATTATGCCTTTCTTACCCTTTAGTTTTTCCGCACGGTAAGCTTGTTTTAGAAAGTTTTGGGACTTTATTTGAAATTTTTGTTTCCAGTCGATTTTTTGATTGACCGGTGGAGGATTATTTTTGGTTTTTAAGGCTTGGATTTGCTGGAAAATTTCCGGGTTTCCTCTGCTGGCGGTGGCCACTCCGATTCCGTCAGAGCCGGTTTTTTCCAGGGTTTCTTTGGCGATGGCGGCATTGGAGATGTTTCCATTGGCGATAACTATGCCTTTGAAATAATCTTTAATTTCTTTGACGGCTTTAAAATCCATTGGTCCGCTAAAACCTTGCCTGTAAGTCCTGCCATGGATCATAATGGCCGAAATTCCCAGATTATTGATGTTGATTTTTTTTAAGAAATCAATTGATCTTATAAACTTTTTTGAGTTTTTTAATTTTACATGAGCCGGAACTTCTAAACCGCTTCTTATCTTTATAGAAACCGGAAGGTGAGTATTTTTTACCACCGCTTGAATGATTTTTTTGGACAGTTTTGGTTTGGTCATTAAAAAAACACCGGATCCATGGGAAAAAACCTTTTTAGCGGGGCAGCCGAAATTTATATCAATTCCTGAAATTTTGCCGGATTTATTTTTTTCAGATATTGCCTTGTTTTGATAATTTATAGCTGGGATTCTTTGGCTGATCAGGTTAGCTGCACGAGCAAAATGTTGAGGGTTTTTGCCAAAAAGTTGAACTACATAAGGTTTTTCTTTTGGGCTAAACTTAATTAAATTCAAAGTTTTTTTGGGTTTGTAATAAAGAGCGCTGACATTGGCCATTTCGCTGTAAACCATATCGGCGCCGTTTTCTTTGCAGATCAATCTAAAGGCCGAGTCTGTAATGCCGGCCATAGGCGCCAGACATATAATCGGTTTTTTAATCTTTTTCCACATTTGTTTAATTTATAACAAGTAACTTTTCAATTTTATTATTAAGTTTTTAAAGATTTTTTGGATTTTGCCCGAATTACTTTAATTTAGGGATTTTTTAACTGCAACTGTGAATATGCAAATGACCTCCTTCATCCACAACCGTACAGTTTGTAAGATGGTTTTTAGAGTCGATGTATCTTTTCATTTCCGCGCCCGAATGCAATGTTGTTCCATCTTCTAACTCGATTTTACCTACATCAAAGGCTTCTCCTTTAAAATGTTTTGAGTTTTTTGAATGATTTCCTCCGGTAATAGCGTTTAAAGTTATTTTTTCTATATTGGGATCGTTAGTGAATTCATCAATGGAGTTAATCATTTCCGGATTTGGTACAATATCCCCGCCCGGAGCGCTGGATGCCATTCCGCTTTGCATGGTTCCTTCTAAGGCTGCTTGTTCCAAACTGGGTCTGGTGTGGCCGTAATCTTCAGTTATTTTACCGGAATTCATTTTAGCTAATAATGAATTAGCGGTTTTTTTGTTTTTCTCTTTAGCGGCGACAGCCTCCGGAGAATTATCATTGGCGGGTGTGGCTTGAGGCGGGATTTTTCCGGGACCGGTTAGATTCCCGCCCGTTCCTCCGGTCTGACTTCCTCCGGTCTGACTTCCTCCGGTCTGACTTCCTCCGGTCTGACTTCCTCCGGTCTGACTTCCTCCGGTCTGACCTCCTCCGGTCTGACCTCCTCCGGTCTGACCTCCGCCGCAAGCTTCATTGGATTGACATTGCATCTCTACATTCCACCAGTTCTCTCCTCCGGCATAACCGAGAGTTTTGGCTAGGGCGGTCATTAAAATCCAAGCTATTAGACAAAGGGTAAAGCCGATTAAGGTTGTTTTTAAAGCGCTTTTGGCTTTGTTCATTATCTCTTCGGTTCCGCTGGAAGTGATGTATAAAATTCCGGCGATAGCGACAAAAAGAAGAGCAAAAGCCAGGGAAACTTTAAGTAAAAATTCAAA